>CAKZRW010000092.1 GCA_937148845.1 uncultured Actinomycetes bacterium
CCGTGGGTCCACCACCCCCTATCTCCACCCGACCGCCTGCGGATCTTTCGCGTCTTGATCAGCTGTGCGCTCCTTGCAGCGTGGCCGTCATCGGAGCCTCCTCCGACACCAGCAAGTGGGGCGGGATGCTGATCGCCAACCTGCAGCTGGGCGGGTTCTCCGGGGCAGTCTATCCAGTGAATCCTAAAGGCGGCACCATTCTCGGTCTTCCCGCCTATGCGAGCGTCTCCGAGCTCCCGGAAGCGCCTGATCTTGCTCTGATAGCCGTGCCCTCCCCGGCGGTGGCGCAGGCGATAGAGGACTGCGGCCGCAAGGGGGTCAAAGCCGTGGTGGTGGTCAGCGCTGGGTTCTCGGAGACTGGCGCGGAAGGGCGCGAGCGAGAGGACGAGCTGGTAAGCATCGCCGAGCGCTATGGGATGGCGCTGGTAGGCCCCAACTGCATGGGGGTGATCAACTCTCACCACAGACTTTACGCCACTGGCTTCCTGCTGCTCCGTCCCGAGCCGGGCGGAGCCAGCATGGTGTCGCAGTCGGGTAACTTGGGTACCCAGCTGCTCGTGTCTGCTGAGCGCCGCAAGGCCGGGGTGGGCAAGTTCATAGGGGTAGGCAATGAAGCCATGATCGATGCGGTGGACTTCGTCAACTACCTGCGTACCGACCCCCAGACCAACACCATCGTCGCCTACATGGAAGGTTTCGACGACGGACGCCGACTATTTGAGGTGGCCAAAGCCACCACGTTGGAAAAGCCGGTGGTGGTTCTCCGCGGAGGTATGACCGACTACGGGAAGAAGGCAGCCGCCTCTCACACAGGGGCCCTGACTTCGTCCACCGCCGTGTTCCGGGCGGCTGCGCGTCAGTCAGGGATGGTGGTCTCGACCGATCCTGACGAGTTCATGGATCTCACCTTCGCCTTCTCCTATCTACCTCTGCCCGCGGGCGCACGCGTGGCGGTGGCCACGATGGGAGGCGGCTGGGGGGTGTTGGTGTCCGACGAGATAGCCCGCTGCGGTCTGCAGTTGGCTAGTCTCTCTCCCCAAGTGATCGCCGACCTCGACCAGCTGCTTCCTCCTTATTGGAGCCGGTCGAACCCCGTGGACCTGGTGGCCACTATCACTCCTGGGGTCCCCGAGGCTGTGGTGGAAGCGCTGGTAAGGGCCGCCGAGGTGGATGCCGTTCTGGTCATGGGGCTGGTGGGCTCGCTGAGCGAAAGTAAGCGGGTCCAAACCGAGCTGGCCCGCTTCAAGCAGGTGTCGTCCGGCGAGGTGGTGGGTGCACCCGCGCCGGCGCCGCTCGAACCGGAGGAACCGGAGCTGAGCGAAAGAGAAACGGCCTTCATCCGGCGCCTCACCGAACTGATGGACCACTACCGCAAGCCCGTTCTTAGCATCTCTTTCAAGCCTCTGAGCCAGGCGGTGTTCTTCGCCGAAGGCCGGTACGCCAGTCTCGTGCTGCCTTCGCCGCTCCAGGCCGTACGGGTGCTGGCGAAGATGGCCGACTACAGCCGCTATCTGCAGGGCCACGGCCGGAGTCTGCGCCGCTGAAAGAAGGGGTCACTCGAACGAGGCGATATCGCCGGAGCGCTTCAACTGCATACCGAGCGCAGAGCTGAAGCGGGCCAAGCGATCGAGGATGACGTCGGCTTCCCGGCCGTGGACGGGAGCGGGGATACCCCAAGGGTCGCTGAGATAGACAGGGATGATCTTACCGCTGGGGGGGCCGTCTGGCTGTAGCGTCACCTGCAGGACGAAGGCTTCCCCGGTAACGCGTTTGTAGTGGTCGAAGACGAAGTCCCCTAGGCTGTAGGCGATGAGCTTGTTCTTATAGACCTCTAGTCCCTGGATGACATGCGGGTGGTGACCAAGCACAAGGTCGGCACCCGCATCTATCACCTTGCGAGCCAGGGCTTTCTGTCCGGCATTGGCCACCCCCTCGTACTCGACTCCCCAATGGAAGCTGACGATGACGTAGTCTGCCCTCTCGGCTGCCGACTGCACGGCGGCTAGCAGGCGGGACTGGTCCGAGGTGGTAGCCACTCCGGGCCGATCGGCACCAGCGGGGAAGCCACTAGGAATGATGCCAGTGAGGGCAAGCACTGCGACGGTCCCTGCCGGGGTCTCAAGGAGAGCTGGGCTGCGGGCCTCGCTGGCGTCGGCACCGGCGCCGGCCCACTTGATACCAGCCGCCTCGAGGCGGACGAAGGTGTCAAGCAGGGCTGCCGCTCCATAGTCCCGGGCGTGGTTGTTGGCCAGACTCACCACGTCTATCCCGGCGTAGGCGAGGCCGGCGGCCAACGCAGTGCGGCTACGGAAAGTGAACTCCTTCCCCGGTACCGGGGAACCCTTGTCGGATATGGGACTCTCAAGGTTGACAAAAGCCACCTCGGCAGCCTCGAGGTACGGTTTGACCTTGGCGAAGACAGCTTCCCCGCCGTGCTTGTCGATGTACTTGCCGACGTTTCTGTCCCCGTGCACGTCACCACCGGCGGCGACGGTGAGCGCGGGTGGTTCGGTCGTGGTCGTCGAGGAAGTCGGGGGGGGAGAAGTCGAGGTGGAGCCGCTCTCCAGGGTCGTGACAGTGGTGGGCGGTTCGGTAGTGACGGGTACGGACGAGGAAGTGATGCTGCCAGTGTTTGGTGAAGGGGCGGGCGAGAGGCTGGAGCCCGGCGATGAAGATCCCGCTGTGCCTTCAAGAACGCCTGTGAAGTAGACGGCGGCCAGTACGGCCGCCAGGAACCAAACCACCAAGCCGGAGATGATCCAGCGACGCTGGCTGCGACGACTCCTGGCAGTTCTCCGCTGGGGGCCCATGGCCATGAGTATAATGGACAAATGCGTCCAGTACGGAAAGGCGATAGAGGAAAACAGGTCGTCGACATCCAGACTCGTCTGGCCGCGCTGGGGTATTTCCTGGGTCGCGAGGGTGCTGACGGTCTGTTCGGACCCCACACTGAGACGGCCGTCCGCACTTTTCAGCAAAGGCGGTTGCTGTGTGCGCACGGCGTCGTCGACGAGAATACCTGGATGGAGCTGGTAGAAGCCGGTTACAAACCCGGGGACCGGCTGCTCTACCTGCGTATCCCCTATCTGCGGGGCGACGACGTGCTCTATCTACAGCGCCGGTTAGGGGAGCTGGGATTCGATTGTGGGCCGGTGGACGGCATATTCTCACCGGCTGTGGAAGCGGCCGTCCTCGACTTTCAGAAGAACGTGGGGCTGAGTGTCGACGGCATCGTCGGCGAGACCACTCTGGAATGCTTACGGCGGCTCCAGAAGGTCGGAGACGCGTCAAGGGCTGGCAACATCCCCGACCGCATGAACGGATACATGGGGTGTCGGGAGATCTGCGGACTCAAGGTCAGCATCGACCCGGCGCACGGTGGTCGGGACAAAGGTCATGTAGGGGTGGGAGGCCTACTCGAAAAGGACGTTAACCTGGCTTTGGCCAGGGAAGTCGCTGCAACTCTGCGGACAGAAGGGGCAGAAGTCTGTCTGCTCCATGAAGGGGAGCCCCCCAGGTCCCTTTACGAGCGCCTCGAGTCTGCGAGCGGTTGGAATCCAGACATCCATCTCTCCATACACCACGCCTGGCATTCGAGTCCCCGGGCGCAAGGTGTGGCCGCTTTCTACTTTGCCAACAGCTTCTACGAGTCTCGCTCCGGCAAGCGGCTGGCGGGCTACTTAGTGGACGCTCTCTGTTCGGCCCTTGGCCGGGTCGACCTGCACAAGCATGGTCGCAACTACGCCTGCCTGCGCGAGGTGAAACCCCTTTCGGTGATGGTGGAACCGGGTTTCCTGAGTCACCCCGAGGAGGGTCCCACGCTGGCGGACCCCGCAGTGATCGAGAAAGAGGCGCGGGCGATCGTGGCTGGCATTCAAGCCTATCTGGAGAGGGTCTGAGCCGGTCCGGGCGGGCAGGAGGGGAAGCTGGCGGACTGCGAAGAGGGCCGGTTTGATTGCCTCCGACGAAGGAGAATGGTATAGTCCAGCGAAAGTCAAGCTGAACGGCACGTTCGCTGTAGCCCGGAAAGCGATCAGGAGGCACCGATCATCACCGGCATGTCAGGCGGAATCGGGCGTCGTCTCATCCCCTTAGTCCTCATCTTTGCTGTCGTCGGCGTCGCCTTGTCCGTGACGCGGGCCGCTCTGGCTGAGCCCGCCGCTATCACCCAGGCCAAGAACGAAGCGCAAGCTCTGCGTGAGCTGATTGACGAACTGGACGCCGCTCTGGAAGAGGCCAACGAGGACTACAACTACGCCACTGCGAAGTTGGCGGAAACGGTCGCGGCGGCTGAGCGCACGGCGAAGAGACTTAGCCAAGCCGAAGCCGACTTGAAGGAGGCCCAGGAGCGTTTCAATCGCCGGATCGTCGAGATCTACAAGAGCGGGCAGGTGGGAGTACTCGATACCCTTCTGGGGGCTGCCTCATTTTCGGACCTGGTGAATCGCTTCGAGTTTCTCGAACGCCTGAGTAAGAAAGACGCTGAGCTTATCTCGGAGATCAGCGACTACCGTGAAGAAGTGGCGGCTCGGAAGGCGGAACTGGACAGGCAGGTCGCCGAGCAGCGCCAACTCAAAGCCGATGCCGCCGCGGCCAAGAAGAAGCTGGCGGCACGACTTGCCGCCAAGGAGAAGGCGCTCAAGGGCAAGGAAGCCTTGATCGCCCAGCTGGAGAAAGAAGAGGCGGAGCGCCAGGCAGCGTTGGCCGCGGCTGCTAGAAAAGCTGCCGAAGAGGCTGTCCGCAAGGCGCGGGAGGAGGCGGCAGCGCGGGCGCGGGCGGCGACCAGCACTACGACTACGGTCAAGCGCACGACTACCACAAATGGCGCTACCACTACCACAGCCAGGGCCACCACCACAACGGCGAAGACCACTACTACTACAGCGAAAACGACGACCACCACAGTAAACTCTACCACCTCGAGCGGAGACGGGGGAGGCTCAGCCCCGCCGGCTGACGACGAGGGCTCTTCGTCCAACGACAGTGGGGTCACCGGAGCCGACGTGGTGGAATATGCGCTCAGGTTCCTAGGCACTCCCTACGTGTGGGGCGGCTACAGCCCCAGCGGTTTCGACTGCTCAGGGTTCACGAAGTATGTCTACGCGCATTTCGGCATCTACTTGCCCCACTCCAGTCGGCTGCAGTACGGTTACGGCATCGCTGTGTCGCGCAGTAATCTCAAACTGGGCGACCTGCTGTTCTTCTACAGCCCCATCAGCCATGTAGCCATCTACATCGGCGATGGCAAGATGGTGCATGCTGCCGGAACTGGCAAGGGAGTGCGCATAGACTACATATATAGCTCGTATGTGGGCGCACGCCGTCTTATCTATTGACACGGACGGGGCGCGTCCGAGGCGGCCAGCATCCCGGCGATAGGTGTGAAAGGTAGGTTATGAGCATCCCCGCGGTCTTCTATGATCCTCGTTTTCTGGAGCATGACACGGGCCAACACGTGGAGAACAGGCAGCGCGTCCTGGCCGCTGCGGAAGCTATCAACAGAAGCGGTCTGGAAGTAGAATGGGTGAGTCCTGTTCCAGCGCCAGAAGCGGCGGTCGCGCGCATCCACGAGCCGGCCTACGTCGGCTCGGTGCGCCGGCTGGCGAACGAAGGCGGGGGATGGTTGGACTGGGACACGGCAGTCTCGCCCCGGTCATACGAGGTGGCCCTGCTCGCCGCGGGGGCGGGACTGGGTGCCGTCGACCGGGCGCTTGACACCGGGCAGCGCGCCTTCTTACTGCTGCGTCCTCCGGGCCACCACGCCATGCCCACGCGAGGCATGGGTTTCTGTCTTTTCAACAACATCGCTATCGCCGCCGCTTACGCGAGAGAAGAGAAGGGTGTAGAGCGGGTGCTCATCGTCGACTGGGATGTCCACCATGGTAACGGCACGCAGGCCGCTTTCGTGGCCGACTCCGCCGTGCTGTTCTTGAGCTCCCACCAGGCCGGCCACTACCCGGGGACGGGCCGGGCTCGGGAGATAGGCACAGGGGCGGGGACGGGCTACACCGTCAATGTCCCTCTACAGCCTGGGGACGGTGACGGAGCTGTGCGCTTGATCTTTGAGCGGCTGGTAGAACCCCTGGGGCGTGCTTTCCGGCCGCAGCTGATCCTGGTTTCGGCGGGATATGATGCTCAAACTGGGGACCCCCTGGGGGGACTGCGGTTCTCGCAGTCGGCCTACCAGTGGATGGCTGCTCGTTTGACCGCCTTGGCCGAGGAACTCGGAGCCGCGGGTCCCCTCTGTTTCCTGGAGGGTGGCTACCGTCCGGACGTGATGGCCCAGTCTATCGTGGCTACCCTGCGGGGTCTGCGGGGCGAGCTCCCGGAGTTTGCTGTGGTACCGTCGCCTGACGAAGAGGCTGATGTGCGGGAGACCGTCGAGGAGATCCGACCTTTCTGGAGGGGCGTGCTCTAGCCGGTAGGGGCTGGTCCTTGCGGCCGCGGTCGCCGGACCTGCGCGGCTTGGGATGCCCATCCGGGCCCCGCGGTGACGGTTGACGACTCAAGCAAGAAGCAGTTTTCTCCGAAGAATAGGAAGAAGCCACACGGTCGCGCGGTCACCACGTCCAAGCTCGCTTGTCAGGGGGGATGAACTTTCTGCGCGCGACCGGGTGTCTGAGCAGGGCGAAGCCTTGGGAAAGGAACGGCTTGACCCGGAGGCGCAGATGAGGAGTATCGACGAGCTCTTGGTGTTAGTGAGAGATGCGGGGGCCTCGGACCTTCACCTGAAAGTGGGGAGTCCGCCGGTCATCCGTATCGACGGGGAGTTGACCGAACTGCCAGGCCCGCCCCTCACCCCGGAGGACACGAAAGACTACGCTGCCTCGCTCATGAGCGAGAAGCAGATACGGCGCTTCTCGGAGACTAACGAGATCGACTTCGCCTACAACGCTCCCAGCATCGGTCGCTACCGTGTCAACGTCTTTCGCCAGCGGGGGACGATCTCCATCGCTATGCGGCAGGTGGTGACCCGGGTGCCGGATTTCGCCGAACTGAATCTGCCCCCTGTGGTGCAGAAGTTGGCGCTGGAGCCGCGGGGCATGGTGCTGGTGACCGGGACTACCGGGTCGGGCAAGACCACGACCCTAGCCGCCATGATCGACTACATAAACCACAACTTACGCAAGCATGTGGTCACCATCGAGGACCCTATAGAGATCATGCACAAAGACATCAAGTGCATCATCAACCAGCGTGAGATCGGCCTCGACACCGAGAACTACGCGAGCGCTCTGCGTCACGTGTTGCGTCAAGACCCCGACATCATCCTTATCGGCGAGATGCGGGATCAAGAGACCGTACGCACTGCCTTAACGGCAGCCCAGACCGGGCACTTCGTGCTCAGTACACTCCATACCATCGATGTGGCTGAAACGGTCAATCGCATCATAGATTTCTTCCCGCTGTATCAACAGAAACAAGTGCGCATCATGTTGGCCGGCTCCTTGCGTGGGATCATCTCCCAGCGTCTGCTGCAGCGGGCCGACGGCAAAGGCCGGGTCCCGGCGGTGGAGGTCATGGTGATGACCGGACGAATCCGCGACATGATCCTTGATCCCGGGCAGACCCACAACATCCGGGTAGCGCTCCAAGAGGGTGAGTTCTACGGGATGCAGACCTTCGACCAGAGCTTGGTAGGTCTCTATGAGCGCGGTCTGGTCACTTTGGCCGATGCGCAACTAGCTGCCAGCAATCCGCATGATTTCCGGCTCATGCTCCAAGCCCGGGGGCACGAAATACCGGTCATAGAGTACGAGCTAAAACCTTAGACCGAGCGAATCTCACGTTTTGAGTCGTCTTCCCGCTTTGCGCGCGGACGTCCCGGGCCCATGCCCAGGGCTGGCCGCGGTCGCTCTTTCGGCCGGAAGCCGATCAGCCAGTTGATCACCCCGCATAGGAACGAGATAAAGGCAGCGGCAAGCAGCACCCAGGAGAAGCGGCTGGTGGTGAGCCCGTGGCCTGCCCACACGAACAGATGTAAGAAAAGGAAGTTGGTGAGCACGGTGAGAGCGCTGATCACCGTTGCCTGAAAGGGCCTGCTCTTGGCTTTGTAGAGAGGTTTGATGAAGCTGTTCCCGAGGCCCAGGAAGACAGCGGAGAGTATGGCCGGGTAAGCCGCTGCCAGATGGAAGCGGAACTTGAGGACTGAGTCCAAGAGGTAAAGAGCCAAGTAGACGGCCAGCCCGTTGGCTATCCAGCGGACCAGGAACTTCATGACGCGCCCTCGGCAGGCGGCAAGCTGCCCGTTGCGCCCTCACCAGGCGGCAGGCTGGTTGATGCCCCCTCACCCTGTGCCCGACTCTCGTGGGTGGAGTAGCGTCGCGCCAGGAGGGTCGCCGTCTCTTGGACCCTATACCGCACGGCAAGGGGATGTTTCACCACCGCCTGTCCCAGAAAGCGCAGAGTGAACTTGACCAACCAGGTTTCCTCCGCGAAGGGGACACGAGCGAGCAAGCAGCCGTCGGCAAGGCGGGTGTACGAGATTCCCTCCTCGTCCAGGTACCGGGACCAGCGGGGATGGAATTCCACCTCGGCCCACCGGGTCGATTGGTCGGGTAGGAAAGCCCGACCTCCTCGACGGGAGGTAAGGTCCATTTCAGCGCGCCGGGAGAAGGACTGAGCGGAGAGAGTGACCGAGCGTATGCGTTCGAGCTTGAAGGTCCGCTCCGACTGGGCGTGTAGGCAGTAGGCCTCCAGATACCAGCCGTCCGGATTGCGGAAGAGAAGGCAGGGTTCCACTCGGCGTCGGGTTAGCTCTCCGCGTGCCGCTGCGTAGTATTCGAGCTCCACCACGCGCTGCTCGCGGATAGCCTGGCCAAGGCGGGCGAGCAGGGAGCGGTCCTCAGGCAAGACGTCATCGATCACGACCGGGGCGGGGCTCTCGAGCCGACCGACCAAGGTCTCTATCTTCGAGCGCACGGCAGCGAGCGACTCCAGGCCGGGCACTCCCACTCCTGTGCCCACCAGATCCAGGGCCAACAACAATGAGCGAGCCATGAGCGGCGAAAACCTGGCTGGCCGGACGAAAGCATCGGCCATGACATCGGGGGCGACCTCGACGCCGTCGTCCTTTGCCTCAGCATATAGGGCGTAAGTACCCCCGCCGAAGTTGACCAGGTTGAGAAGCGCCAGGTCTTGTTCCACCTCCCGGCGGTCGAGTCCCAGGTCTTTCTCCAGCTCTGCCCACGGGACAACATAAGCCTCGCTTCCTTGCACTTCCCTCCGGCGCAGGAGATAGTGCAAGAGAGTGATCGCGCGGGCCAGCCTCTCCGGCGGGATCGGCTCTACAGTCTCCCTTCTTCTCCTTGAAGCGACGCTCATCCGCGGGCTCTCCTGCGGCTCCCGGGCGGCGGCGACTGCCGGGGGTTCTCCGGTATGGGCGCCAGCTATCTCCAGGAGGAGTTGGAGCAGCTTATCGCGGAGCTCAGGCGGAGCCAGGAGCTCTCCGCAGGAGCCGAGTCCTATGACCCAGGAAAGAAGCGTCTCCTCGTCGGCGTAGGGGACCGCGAAATCCGAACAGCCGGTCTCGCAGGTATCAAGCGCCTGGACATGGGGGGCCAGCCGCTCGACTAACCAAGCCAGGTCTTCGCTGACCCGCACGGTGGCCCGTCCCTTGACCGCTCCCAAGAGCCAGGGCGGGCGGGCGCTGTAGAACGCTGGATCGTAATCGGGAGGAAGGGAGAAGTCCTTGGTCTTCTCGGTGGCGAAGCGAACAGGGCCTTTGATGCGGGTGACGCGGAAGGTCCGGATGGCGTCACGGTCGTGATCATGGCCCACCACATACCAATGGCCCTGGGTCAGGAAGAGACTGTAAGGATCCAGTGTGCGTTCGCGGTAAGCGGCGGAATCCGGCCCTATGGGGTAAAGGAAACGCACGGTCTTCTTGCGGCTCACAGCTTCCTGTAGCTGGGCCAATTGGGTTCCTGCGCGCAGGGCGTCCTCGTCGGGAGCGAGGGCGATAGGAAGCTCGTCGAGGTCATCGAAGAGGCGATTGCGCGTGCCCTGGAAGAGGGCGGTCAAGGCCAACCTGAGCGGACGGGCATAGGCAAAGCGCCCATCCAATGCGGCCAAGGCTACTGCCAGGGCCTGTAGTTCGGAGCGCGTGAACTCCACTTGCGGCAGACGGAAGTCCTCCTCGGTGAGAAGGAAGCCCTGATCGTCCCAGTCGGTCGTGCCCTCCTGGCCCGGAACCACCCGAATGTCGATACCGACCCTGGCAAGATCAGCGCGGTCAGCGTAGAAGCGGCGGGTGAAGGTGTCATCACTCATGTCGGCGTAGCCTTCGACCCGCTCTCTGATCTCTCGGGCGGTACGGGGCCGCGACTTACTGAGCAAGAAGGCTACCAGCGAAAGCTGGCGGACCAGTTTTTCTTCCTCCCGGCGCATGGACTTAAGACTAGCGCACATTCCTGTCCGTGTGGCTCTCTACAATAGACTTCATGGAAGCAGTCAGGGACAGGACGAGTTCGGCCGCGGGCCTCACTCTGCTCGTGGGACCCCCCAACGCGGGCAAGCTGGGACGGGTGCTGGAGTGGTGGAAGGCGCGAGAAGCTGCCCAACCCCTGGTAGTGGTGCCGAGCCTACCCGACGCCTACGCCATCAGCCTGGATCTGGTGGAGCGGTTTGGGACCCTCTGGGGTGAGCTGCCTGTGGTCACATTCGCCGGCTTGCTCAGCCTTATCGCTGGGCAACGCCTTCCCAAGGCGTCAACTTTCGTGGGCTCGCTCCTCATCAGTCACGTGCTCGAGGTGCTGCCCTTGCGGTCTTCGCAGCTTCGCAGGACCGAGGCAGGCAGGGTGCAGGCTGTACGGGCCTTCCTCGACCGTCTCAGCGAGAGCGGCCGCTCCCCGGAAGAGTTGGCAGGCGTCTTAGAGCGCTGGGAGCAGGCAGACGAGACTTCCCGGGAGCTGGCCGGCGATCTGAAGCGGCTGCTTGCTGAATACCACAAGTTACGGACCAGGCTAGGATTAGGCGATGTCTGGAGCGCGTTGGAAAGAGCTAGGGAGGCGGCCGCCGCTTGGCGGCGGCCGCTCGCGGTCTACGGTTTCACGTCGTTCACTCCTTGGCAGCGGCAGCTACTCGCTTCCTTGGCGGAGAGGGTGGAAGTCCTGCTCACACTTTCCTACGACGCTTCGCGCCCCGTCAACCTGGTGGATGAGGCGGAATACAGGCGCTGGGTGGCTGCGGCCCGGACGGTCGAGACCCTGGCTGCTCGCGCCCCGGCGTACTCCTCTCCTTCCATAGCCTATCTGGAGGCGAACTTCCTGACAGAAGAAAACGCGTCCGCCCCCAAGGCAACAGGCGACGAGCTGCAGGGCGTCCGCTTCTTGCTAGCTTCGGGGCGCCGGAACGAAGCCGAGTTGGCAGCACTCCAGGTGGCGGAACTTCTGCGCAGAGGTTTTCAAGCCGGGGACATCGCGGTGGTGGTGCGGCGCTTGGAACCCTGGCGCAGCCTTCTGGCCGAGGTGTTCGCGTCGTGCGGCCTTCCTTATCAGATGGATGAGTACAGTCTTCTGCGAGAGACTGGTCTAGGCTTCACCTTCCTTTCTGGCGTCCGTAGCCTGCTCGAAAACGACCCGGCGCGACTGCTTGCCTACCTGAGGAGTCCTTACAGTGGATTGTCGTACGACGAAGGGGTGGAGGTCGAAAGGCGGTACCGGCGGAGCCTCGACAAGACGCTGGCAAGGCTCCTGGAAACCTCAGAAGCCGTACACCCTGGGGCGCCGCAACCTCTGCAACGGGCCTTGATCGGGGGCTCGGCCACGATCGGCCTTGATGTCCGCGGGGCTAGGCAGTTGGCCGAGAAGATGTTCCTGGCGGCGGCGAGCAAGGCGGCTGTGGGCAGTGAGGAGCTTGCTGCGGATGCTCGGGCCTTTCGCGCTTTGGCCACTGCCCTCGAGCAAGTCGGAAGCTTGGCCACTGTCCTCGAGCAAGTCGGAAGCTTGGCCAACCCTCTCTTCTCGCCCGCGCTCTCCTCGACCTGGTCCGCAGCTTCGCTTCTTGATCGTCTGGGCGAAGTCCCAGTGTGGACGACGAGCCTGGGCAGTCGCGAGGCCGTGCAGATCCTGAGCGTGCAGCGGGCTCGTGCTCGCCGCTTCCCGGTCATGATCGTACTGGGCCTGGTCGAAGGAGAGTTTCCCGGGCGGTCTGAAAGGCCGTCCTTACTCTCGTCGAGGCAGCGGAGGTTGTTCAACGCGGCCTCCTCGGGCTTGCTGCCCGACGACGGCGAAGATGAGACGGCCTTGTTCTTGGCCGCCATCTCTCGGGCCTGGCAGGTGCTCCTCCTGAGTGCACGGGACGCAGAGGATGACGGCACCGCTGTCTACCCGTCGTACTTCTGGACCCGGGCCAAGCAAGTCTTAGGGGTCGCCGAAGAGCAGCAGGTGCGCCGCAGCCTGTCCGACCTAGTGTTTCCGGTGGCCGCGGCTCCTTCTCTTCAGCATTACCGGCGAGCCATAGCAGCTCAGGCTGCACTGAGGGCAGACCCCGACGCGCCAGTCCGGGAGTGCAGGCACGGAAGGGACGCGGCGCGTCTGCCCCGTCTCTCTTGTCCTCAGGTGCTGGCGGAGCTGAGCCAGTCCACCGTTTTCAGTCCGTCTGCGTTGGAGACCTATCTGAGCTGTCCTTTCCGGTGGTTCTTGGAGAGGGTTGTGCACGTGGAGAGGCTGGAAACCGTCCTTGATAACCGCCTGGTGGGCCAGTTGCTCCATGACGTGCTGGCGGACCTCTATCGCTCCTTGGACAGTAGCGGCTTGCTTCCCCTTACCAGAGACCGCGTCGAAGAGGCCGAGAAGGTGGCGGCTCAGGCGATTGAGCAGGCCGTCAGGAATGGGGACTATGCGCTGGAGCCTGCAGACGAGCGGTTGGTCAGCTTCCGCCTCAAGGAGATGGTCGGCAAGCTCTTCAGGCTGGAGGTCGATATGGAAGGCCGGCTGGTCCCCGTGGCCAGCGAACTTGAGGTCGGCGGAGTGGAGGGGGTCGACATTGGGGGTCTGCGGATACGGGGTCGTGTCGACCGTGTGGACCGACTGGCCGAAAGCGACGGGCTGTTTGTCTGGGACTTCAAGGCAGGCAGCGCTCCCAAGTCCAGCGAGTTCGGCGCCGAGGAGGGACTGCAGGTGGCCCTCTACCTTCTCGCATTGGCGGCGACAGAACCGGACCAGCCTCTTGCGGGAGGAGGCTACATCTCTCTCAAGGAAGGTAAGTGCAGAGGAGTGGTGCGGGCGGGCCTCAGGGACCTTATGGGTCCTGCCGGCAACAGCTTGGAGGCCGTTGATGAAGAGAGGCTGGCGGCACTGCTGGAACAAGCGCGCACTCTCGCAAGGCAGGCAGCAGCGGGGATGCGGGAGGGAAAAATCGCCCCCGACCCGGCGAAGGGATGCCCAGACTGGTGTTCGCTGGGAAGAGTGTGTCGCCTTCGGCAGGGAGGGAGGCGGCGATGAGTACTTGGCTTGACCGCCTGGGCTTGTCCGCGGAGCAGTCGGCTTCCCTCGGTGACCTTTCGCCTCGCCTACTAGTCGCCGCTGGTGCCGGGAGTGGCAAGACCCGGCTACTCGTGGCCTTCTTTCTCCAGGCGTTATTGGAAGCCGGACTGCCGGCCGAGAAGGTGGTGGCGGTGACTTTTACCCGCAAGGCTGGGGCGGAACTTGCCGTGCGCATCCGGGCCGCTTTGGAAGATCTGGGCTATCCCGCGCTGGCTCGTTCGCTCGACTCTGCCATGATCGGCACCATCCATGGTCTTTGTCATCGCATCCTGCGGGACCAGGCTCTGGCTGCAGGGGTGGAGCCGGGGTTCGGGATACTAGAGAGTGATGCAGCCAAGTTGGTCAAAGACCGTCTATCCCGGCAGGCTTGGGCCGAGGCGGTTGAGGTTGCCTCGGAGGCCGAGCTTCGGGTGTTTGCTGCCGAGGGGGACGCCTTCCGTAAAGAGATGGTTGAGCTGTACGACCGCCTGCGCGGCCTAGGTTTCATGTCTCCGCAGGTGGTGATAGAAGCTGGCGGTTCCCGCGGCGGCTGCGGTGCACCCTGCAACGGTGAGGCCCTGCCGAGCGACGTCGATAGCCAGTTGACTCTCCAGGCGCTCATTGGGAGGGGTCAGGAGTTACTCGCCAAGGCTCAAGATCAGCGTAGACCATCGGATACCCTGTTGAAGAACTGCGAGCGGATCAAAGGGTGCTTGGACTACTTCCGGCAGCCGACCACGGGCAAGGAGCTCGAGGCGGTGGAAGCGAGCAAGCACTTCTTCCTGGAGCGAAAGGGTTCCGCAGACTGGCAGCTGATGGCGGAGACCTTCAACCAGGCTCTTGCTGCTCACCGGACCGCCTTGGCCCAGGTTCCACTGCGGGCGGTGGTGTGTGCCATGAACCGGCTGCTTGCCTCCTTCGATCGCGTCTACCGAGAGTTCAAGCAAGTCCGTGGTCTGCTCGATTTCTCGGACCTTGAGCTGTACACCAAGGCGCTCTTGGACAGCCGATCAATTTCGCCGACGACGCCGCCTCTTTTCGAGGGAGCCTGGGTGCTTGTCGATGAGTTCCAGGACACCAACGAGCTCCAATGCTCCATCATCGAGGGATTAGGAGCAGCCCGGTTGATAATGGTGGGCGATGAGCGTCAGAGCATCTATCGATTCCGGGGAGCGGACGTCGAGGTCTTTCGTCGCCGACTGCATAGCATGCGGCGGGGCCTTCATCAGCTCAACCTGAACTTCCGGAGTCGGGCGGAAGTGCTGGAATTCATCGACAGGCTCTTCTGTCACGGGAGGTTTTTCGGGGAAGAGATGAGGCCGATGGCGGTGGGACGGGCGCCGGGCCAGGCTTCGTTGGAGGCTGCTTCCTGCTCAGTCTGGCCGCCGGTACAGATCTACCTGGCGGAGCGTTCGCTGGGAGGAGAGGAGCTGGAGAGAGACAAGAACGCACTCTCTTACCAGGAGGCGGAGGCCGAGGTTGCAGCTCAGGTCATAAGGCGATTGCTGGACGAGCATCGGCTGTCCGCGGCCGATATCGCTTTGCTCCTGCCGAAAATGAACCAGGTCGAGGCGTACGAGAAGGCGCTTCTGGCTAGAGACGTCCAGGTCTATGTGGTGAGGGGCAAGGGTTACTTCTCTCGTCAAGAGATCTACGACGTGGGTGGGTTGCTCAATTTGCTGGTCAATCCCCACGACGATGTGGCCTTCTGCACAGTGGCTCGCTCTCCACTCGTGGCTATGTCCGACGACGCTCTCTACCTGCTGGGTCGCAGGACCAGGCAGACGGGGGCTCCCTCGCTGTGGGCGGCACTCGCAGAAGGGGGCAAAGAGGTGCTTCCTGAGGCTGACCGGGAGGCCGCTTCACTCTTGCGGGCGCGCCTTGGCACCCTGCGGGGGTGGGTGGGTAGGCCGGGGCTGTCCCGGCTGATTGACGAGGCGGTCACCCTTTTTGAGTACGATCTCTACCTATTAGCCCGGGCCGATGGTACACGGCGGTACGCCAATTTGCGGAAGCTTATGAGGATGGCTGCCGACTTCGAGGGGCTGCACGGGCCCGACCTGGCTGGCTTTGCGCGACTGATACCAGACATGGAGGAGCTCGGCGACGATGAGGGCAGCGCTCCCAGCCTATCTGAGCAAGAGGAAGTGGTCCGGATCATGACCGTTCACCAGGCTAAAGGACTCGAGTTCCCGGTGGTGGTGCTAGCAGGCCTGGGTGAAGAGGTGCGAAATAGGGGGCCGGGCAAAGACTCTCTTCCGAGCATTGTGGTGGCTCAAGACGGACGCATGGGGGCTTTTCTCAGGAATTCCAAGCGGAGTAACTACGAACAGCACGATCTCTGTGTCGGGTCGGCTGTTGCCATCCGTGAGGAACAGGAGGCGCTTGCTGGGCAAGAGGCTCTGCGACGACTCTACGTAGCAATGACGCGGGCCCGGAACGCACTCATCTTGGTGGGGGGGAGGCCGAATCGGGACTCCCTTGACAGCCGGTGGATAGGTTACATCTTGACTGCCCTCGGCCTCGAGGCTGAGCCCGCGCCGGGGGAGACAGTGCCGGTGGCGGGGCTCGAAGCGACGGTGACCAGGCTTATACCCGCGGAGAGGCCGGCGTGCCCACAGGACAAGCGGGGCTCCGCCGGCGTGTCATCCCCACCGCCACCGCCTACGGCTGCCCATCCCCCGAGGTCGGGGGATGGGGGAATAGGTCTGAGTGGTGACCTCTTGCCGGCTCTTCCCGAGGCTGGAGCTCCGGGCCTACTGAGGTTGCCGCGGACGACTAGCGGCATCAGGCGCTTGAGCTTCTCAGCGCTTGCCCTCTACCGCCAATGTCCGCGGCGCTTTTACTGGGAACGGGTTTTAGGGCTAGGGCCACTCTTTGCTGACAGAACTGAGGAGGGTCTGCGGGCCGGAAACGCTGCAGCGACCGGCTTTGCCGGAGACGGGGGCGACGCTGACCAAGCCGCCAACGAAGAATCAGGGCTGTCTTCCCGGGAGGAATTGCCCGACCTGTTGGTGGACGAGGTAGAAGCTGTGTCCGGGCGCGACGTCGGCTTGTTGGTCCATGGCCTGCTTGAGGTTCTC
>CAKZRW010000093.1 GCA_937148845.1 uncultured Actinomycetes bacterium
CCGTCCAAGACGACGGCCCGACAGTACGAACTAGCAGCGCCCTCGCTACAATCTCCCTGTGCAACGCGTCGTCTTAGGTAGGACAGGACTAGAGGTCTACCGCCTTGGCTTCGGGGGCATCCCCATCCAGAGGGTGAGCGAAGAGCAGGCGGTGGAGACTGTGCGGCACGCCTTGGAGGCGGGCGTAGATTTCATCGACACGGCCCGCGGCTACACCACCAGCGAGCGGCGCATCGGGCTGGCCCTGAAGCAGGCAGGGGTCGTAGTGGGACCGGCGGCCGACAAGGGCGCCGCGACGGAACCTGCCGGAGAGGAGCCTGCTACGGCCCCGCCTCGGCCGCCATCGGGGCCGCGTCGCGTGGTGGTAGCCTCGAAGTCGCCAGCGCGGACTGCAGCAGCCATGCGGACCGATCTCGAAACCAGTCTGCGCGAGCTAGACCTGGACTACCTCGACGTCTACAAGTGCCACTTCGTGGCCACCATGGCCGATTACGAGCAGGTGATCGCACCCGGCGGGGCGCTGGAGGCGCTAGAGGAGGCACGGGCGGAGGGCCTCATCGGACACGTCGGCATCACGAGCCACCGCCTCGAGGTTCTCGAGCGGGCCCTCGATGACGGGCTCTTCGACGTGATCATGGTCTGCTTCAGTTTCCTCGAGCCGCAAGCCCGAGAGACGGTCATCCCCGAAGCGCGGGCCCGCAACGTGGGGGTGCTGGCCATGAAGCCGTTCTCGGGCGGGGTCATCGACGATGCCCGTCTCGCCCTCAAGTACGCGTTGAGTGAGCCGGGCGTAGTGGTACTGGCGGGAGTGGAGTATCCCCACCTGTTCGACGAGAACTGGCGGGTCTTCCAAGAGGGGAGCCCCCTCACGCCCGAGGAGCGCCTGCGCCTCACCGAGATCCGCCAGACCTTCGCCAAGGTGTTCTGCCGCCGCTGCGACTACTGCCAGCCCTGTCCGCAGGGGGTCCCCATCCAGACCGTGCTGGGCGTACGCCAACTGGTCAAGCGGATGGGTAAGGAGGTTCTGCGGGAAAGCCCCTTCTGGCCGGGCATCCAAAAGGGCCACGAATGCACCGAGTGTGAGGAGTGCATGAGCCGCTGCCCCTACGAGCTGCCCATCCCCGACCTCATCCGCGAAAACTTGCGCTGGCTGGACGAAGAGGAGTAGCGACGGTCGGGGCGGGGCCGGGCGGCCGCCGCCCTCTCGCGGCCGCTCGGGGAGCCGGTCAATTCTTCTTGTCCGGCAGGGTGTTGGGCTTCACCCAGTCCAAATCGGGCCGTGCCCGCCCAAAGCCGATGTCGAACACGTGGTCGGGGTCCTTCTCGGCCTCTTGTCTGGCCCGTTCCGCCAGCATCTGCATGACTTCCTTCCGCTTGCGCACGCCCTCAGGGTCGGCCTCATAGGGCAGGACCGAGTCGAGGATCTCCTGGAAGTGGCGCTCGAGAGCCTCGCGTTCCTCAGGATAGGGGATGATATAGAACTTCTCCTCTTCTATGCCCTTCTTGAGCCACTTGGCCAGGTCGACGGGGTCCATACCGGCTTCGTAGATGGTGCGCAGGGTATCGACGGCCCGGTCGTCCATGAGATAGCCGCTGTTGGCGAGATGAGCGGGCCGGGTCTCGGTGGCCCTGTGGATGTTCGAATTGATGGCCGCGGGACAGAGCACCGACACCCCGATGCCGTACTTCTTAAGCGAGAGACGGTAGCTCTCCATGAGGTTGATGACCGCCGCCTTGGCCGCGGAGTAGGGGGCGGTGGTGGGAGTGCCCCAGAAGCCGCCCATAGAGGCGGTGGAGACAATGTAGCCGCCCTTGCCTGCCTTGATCATGCGGGGGACGAAGGTGACCATGCCGTTGATCACTCCGCCCAGGCAGACACCCATGATCCAGTCGTAGTCTTCGTAGGTGGAGGCCTCCGGTGGCCCGAAGGCGTTCACTCCGGCCGTATTGAAGAGGAGTTGGGGCGGGCTGCCGAACACCTCTTCGACCTCATCGGCGGCGGCCGCATAGGCGGCGCGGTCGGTCACGTCGAGGCGGATGCCGTGTGCAGGCGCTCCCTTGGCGCGGAAGTAGGCCAGGGCCTGGTCGAGGTGGTCTTGACGGATGTCGGCGATGACCACCTTGCACCCAGCCTCGGAGAACACCTTGGCCTGACCCAGGCCGGCCCCCGAAGCTCCGCCGGTTACGAAAAGAATCTTGTCCTTGAAGTCCTTCATGTGCTCCCCCCGGGGCTCCCCCTTGTAGCTTAGTGGGCACTTTGTGAATCGCATTCAGTAACGCCCATAAGGATAGAGCGACTGGGGGAAGAATGCTAGGGGGAAGTCGATTCCCGAGAGCACCCGTGGCCTTGTCCTTGCCGCCGCCGAGAGCGGATGGCAGAAGAAACGTTCGGAACTGAGTCAACCCGAAAGCGCTGATTACCGTCGATGGCAGGATTGGCAGCGAGATCCTCTGCCAGGCTGTACGGCAAGTCTTTCGGGTTCAAGTCGGTGCACGCTCTAAGTGCCGTGCTGCGAGGGCACTGGGGGGCCGCCTCGTCCGTCATGGGGGCCGTTATTCTCTGGGTCTGATCGCAAGAATGGGCAAGCTGCAACTTCGTCTCCTCGACATCAGGGCAAACACTTCACTCGGGATTGCTTCAGAGGTGTGGAGGCCTGAAGAACCCCTTGGCTTCTGCAATGGTGGAGGTGCGCCAGCAAACTGTCTTGATGTGCGGGGTGCTAGAAATCGCTCAGGAAGCCCGGCGGCCAAGAATCCTCTGCTTGCGCCATCTGCCGAAACGGCAGGGGAGTGGGCAAGAGTCCGGATGAGTATGCCACCTACCGGCGGACCCGGTGGGGACGCCCTGCCCTCAGACGATCCTCCCGACGAGTCATGGTTGGGTACAGGGAAGTGGGCGGGTGCGTAGCCACCTAGTCGTGGTCCGGGCGGTCATCAACCACGGGAGATATCTGCAGATCTCAGAGGTCTGACCCAACGGCGGCAACAGCCAGGAAAGTCGGCAGGCTTTTTCGCAACGTAAGTGGATCGCGTGCTACAGGACGTCGAGTTCTTAGCACTATGGATCAGTGGGGGTCGAGAAGTGAGCCTGACACAGATGCGCCTGACGGCTGCTTGGCAGTACTGCTACGGAGAGGTGTTGAGAAATCTCCACGAGAACCTGACACGTGATAAGAGCCACGGGTGCGTAAAGCGATTCGGTGACCTTACTGCTGGCGCACTCCCTCGGGAGCTCTGAAGTGCACCTGGGCCTCGGTGCCCTGCCAGCATCTCATCGGTCCTGGGATAGGGGACCAACCTCCGAGAGAACACGCGATACTCCCTCCGGTCTCTTGCTGGCTGCCCGTGGAGCATCATCACCTTCTTCTTGAAGCGTGGCGGAAAGGGTGAACGGAGAAATGAAACCCCGCCCCTGGGTGGTTGCAATCTTCCGCAACGGCGAAAGCCCCACCCTGAAGTGCACTTATTCTTCCTGGGAAAGTACGCGAGAGCTGGGTTCACTGGACCGGCAGTCCATGTGTGGACCTCTTGGCCGAGAATGACCACTTGTTGTTCTGGAAATGGAAGGAGATGGTTTCGGGGAGCATACTATGCCAGCCACGGTCTTCTCACGGCCTGTCTTCTAGAAGTTGACAAACGTGACCTCGTAGTTTGGCCAGTACTACAAGCGGACTTGTTGTGAATCCCAGTAGGCGACCTAAGCAGTAATCGCGTTGTCTGCTTGAGTCTTACTCACCCGAGGATTCACCGCCAAGACACAAGTATTGTCGAGCAGCATCATGTTGTACCGGGTCGTGAAATACGATGTCTGGACTTTCAGTGAAGTGGTCAAGACTCCGATTCAGGTAGTGTCCCCGGACGTGGTGTAACAGGAAGTCGTTCATGACATCGACTTCCGCAAAGAGGAGAGCCATCGGGTGTTCTCGTAGGTATTGGCGACGAACCGGTACCCAT
>CAKZRW010000094.1 GCA_937148845.1 uncultured Actinomycetes bacterium
TGCGCTAGCGCGGGACGAGACAAACGCGCGACAAGACGACCGAGAGAGGGATTGATCAGTGGTGGGTGCTGCCAGACCGACGTTTCAAGAAGTACTTCTGCGCTTGCAGGACTTTTGGGCCAAGCAGGGCTGTGTTATCTGGCAGCCGTATCACACAGAGGTGGGCGCGGGGACCTTCAATCCGGCCACCTTCCTGAAGGTGCTGGGCCCCGACCCTTGGCGGGTGGCCTACGTCGAACCCTCGATCCGTCCCACCGACGGCCGCTATGGCGAGAACCCCTACCGTCTAGGGCACTACTACCAGTACCAGGTCATCTTGAAGCCCTGCCCGGACGACGTCCAGGACGTCTATCTGGCCTCGCTGGAACACCTGGGCATCGACCTGGCCAAGCACGACGTACGCTTCGTCGAGGATGACTGGGAGTCCCCCACGCTGGGAGCCTGGGGTCTGGGCTGGGAGGTGTGGATTGACGGCATGGAGTGCACCCAGTTCACCTACTTCCAGCAGGTAGGCGGCATCGATCTCGATCCGCCGAGTGTGGAGCTCACCTATGGGACCGAGCGGCTCGCCATGTACTTGCAGGGGATCGATAATGTTTTCGATCTCGAATGGATCCCGGGGGTCACCTACGGGGATGTGTTCAAGGCTAATGAAGCGCAATGGTCGGTGTACAACTTCGATCTTGCCGATATCTCTTTGCTCCAGCGCTGCTTCGTCGACTACGAACGCGAGTGCGAACGGTGTCTCGAACGCGGACTGACCCGCCCGGCCTATGACTTTGTTCTGAAGACCTCCCACACTTTCAACCTCCTCGATGCTCGGGGCGCCATCAGCGTCACCGAGCGTACTGGCTACATCGCCCGGGTGCGCAACCTGGCTCGAAAGGTCGCTGAGGCCTATATGGCCGAGCTCGATGGTGCCTCTGGAGGCGCCACAGCGGAAGGCGCCGAGACCGGGCGCGGCGAGGCCGGACGCAGCCAGGTCGAACCGGTCGGCGTGGAGGTGATAGTTCACGAAGATGGCGGCCCGCGCGACTTCTTGCTCGAGATCGGCGTGGAGGAATTGCCGGCGTCTGCCTGCAGAGCGGCGGTCGAGCTTCTGCCCGAGCGGGTGGCCGGGCTTTTCGCGGCGGAGTCGATCCAGGTCCCTGAGGAGGCTATCCAAGTGATGGTCTCGCCGCGGCGCATCGGGATATTCATCCAGAATGTGCCCGGGGAGCAAGCTCCCCGGGAGATCGTCCAGCGCGGGCCAGCTGTCGAAACAGCTTTCGATCAGGAAGGTCGACCGACGAAGGCCTGCGAGGGTTTCGCCCGGGCTAAGGGAGTGACGCCGTCGGACCTGGAGATCCGGGAAGAGGGAGGCCGAAGGTTCGTCTACTACGTCACCCGCAGTGAGGGTCGCCCGACGGTGGCCTTCTTACCCGAACTGTGCCTGAAGATCGTCCGCGACATGTACTTCCCCAAGAACATGCGCTGGGGCTATAAGGATCTCCGTTTTGCTCGGCCGGTGCGCTGGTTGGTGGCTCTGTGGGGGGATCAGGTGATCCCCTTCACCATCGCCGGATTACAGTCGGGCAGAGTCAGCCGCGGGCATCGCTGGCTGGGAGGGCCGGTCGAGATCGCTCGGCCCAGCGAGTACAAAGAGGCTTTGCGAAAAGCGGGAGTGATCGTCGACCATAAGGAACGGGAAGAGTACATCTGGAGCGAGATGGAGCGGGCAGCGGCGGAGTTGGGCTTGGAAGTCATCGATCCCGCCGACAAGATGGCCGAGGTACTCTTCCTGGTGGAGTGGCCGGGGGTGGCGCAGGGTCTCTTTGCCCGTCGTCATCTGGTCCTCCCGTCCGAGGTGTTGATCACGGCCATGCAGTCCCATCAGCGGTACTTCCCCTTGGTCGACGAACACGGCAACCTGGCCAACCGCTTCCTGTATGTCATGAACACTGACCTCAGTAACGCACCCCAGGTGACAGCAGGGAACGAGCGGGTTCTCCAAGGGCGCATAGAGGACGCCGAGTTCTCCTTCGAGAAAGACAAGGTCACGGGTCTTGCCAGCATGGTCGCCCAGCTTGACAAGATCGTTTTCCATGTCAAGGTAGGTACGCTCAAGGACAAGACCGAGCGGCTGGTAGCACTGGTCGAGTATCTGGCCGGAGCCACGGGTGTCGGGGCCGACGCGCGGTCCAGGGCGCTGCAGGCAGCTGGACTCGCCAAGGCGGATCAGGTCTCGGTCATGGTGCGGGAGTTCCCTGACCTCGAGGGCATGATGGGCGAGAAGTACGCATTGCTCGAGGGCTACGATCAGGAGATAGCCGCGGCCATTAAGGAGCAGTATCTGCCGGACGCTGCCGGTGGGGCCTTGCCGGAGACCGTGGCGGGAGCTCTGCTGGCCACTGCTGAGAAGGCAGACAACATCGTGGCGGGTTTCGCTTGTGGTGAGCCTCCCACCGGGTCGAAGGATCCCCATGGACTCCGGCGGGCTGCTGCCGGTCTGGTGGCCATCGCCCTTCACCATGGGCTGGACTACGACCTGGAATCAGTTCTTCATCGCGCGTACGACGGCCTGGAGAGATTCCCGGGTCTGGTAGCTAGAGAAACGGTGGTCCCTGACGCTACTGCCTTTGTTCTGGAAAGGTTGAGCAAAGCTTTGACGGACGCTGGTCTTGCCCGTGACACGGTGGAAGCCGTGCTGCCCACCTCACGTGTCATTCCCGACCTCCGGGATCGAGCTCGGGCTCTGCAAGACTTCCGCGCGACGCCCGGCTGGGACGACCTGGTAACGGCTTATACGCGACCGGCCAATCTGGCCCGTCAACTCCCGCCAGGAGCCGGGGCGGGGGAGGCTATACGCCCGGAACTCTTCGTGGCCGAAGTAGAGAGGGCTCTTCATGAGGCCTGGGCCAGCGCTCACGAGCAAACGGCGGCGGCAGTCAAGAGGGGGGATTACCCGGCTGCTTTGGCGGCGCTGGCGGCTCTTCGCCCGGTGGTCGATCGCTACTTCGACGGGGTGCTAGTTATGACCGACGAAGAGGCGATCCGTCTGAATCGGTTGCGGCAACTGGCAGCCATAGTGCAGACGGTGCGCCTGGTGGCCTGGGTGGAGCTAGTGCAGGGCGCCTGAGGGGAGAGTCGGCTGGAGGATCGAGGGTAACGCTGTGCAAAGGGGGCGGCGCCCGCCGGGCGCCGCCCCCTTTGACTTCTGAGCCTCGTGCGACCTGCCTGCTTCGGTAGGCCGCGAGTTCGCTCTGCTCTGACTCACCTGATGAGGACCGCGACGGTTAGTTGAGCACCGGCTCCTTCTCGGTTGCAGTCTCGGCCATATCTCCCGCCTCGTCCGCAAGCTCGGAAGCGTCGGCTCCCCGCCGCTTGCGACGCTGATATTCAGGATCAGCCTCGAGCCAAGCATGAGCCCACGGCATCTCGTTCTGCCACACAGGCGTGAGCACCTCCCGCACCGCGGCGGCGTAGGCGTGAAGGCCGGGCTGTAACTCGTCAAGCAAGGACTCGGCCCCTTCGTGGGTGGGGTACGCGTTATTGCGCTCTACCGCCCGCTTGATGACAGCCGGATGGTCGATGATCGGACATGGCCGCAGCAGATTCTTGCCAAACGGCTGCATCCTGCGGATGTCCTTGAAGAAATCAGAGCACAGGCAGTCGAGGAGAGGCTTCTCCTTGATGTTGTCGGTCGCGAAGTGGGCGAAGATGCAGGGCTCCACATCACCCTTGTTGTTGATGTGGATGTACTTGCGTCCGGCGGACAGGCACCCACCGGTCAAAGTGCCGTCTCCCCAGAAGTCGGCGACCAAGATGGGGCGCGTGTTGCGGATGTGCATGACACCGCGCCGCAGTTGGTCACGCTGTTCGGGGGTAGGCATCAGACTGAGGTCAGGATCGCGACCGACCGGCATGTAGAGGAAGTACCAACCGTAGAAGCAGCCCTTCTCCACCATAAGGTCGGCGAACTCGTCGGAAATGATCTCGTCGAGGTTGTGCCGGGTGGCCGTAGCGGAGAAGGCCACCATGGCTCCTCGTTCCCGCAGGCGGTCCATAGCCGCCATCACGCGGTCGTAGGTGCCGGGACCGCGGCGGGCGTCCGTGGTTTCTCGGTTGCCTTCGATGCTTATGGTCGGGCAGATGTTCCCCAACTCCACGATGCGATCAGCGATGCGGTCGTTGATCATGGTGCCGTTGGTGAAGACCATGAAGACGGACTGTGGGTGCCGTTCGATGACATCGAGCAGAGGCCTCCACACGAACGGTTCTCCGCCCAGGATCACGTAGACCCGTGAACCTATCTCCTCGCCCTGCGTGATGATGCTTTCGACGTCGGCCTCGGTGAGGTCCTCCTCGAAGTCGTATTCGGCGGCGTAGCAACCCAGGCAGCGCAGGTTGCACCGCATGGAAGGGCTGATGAGGATGGCGGTGGGAGAGGAGATGCCCCTCTCTTTGAGAAGCGACTCGGTGTATTCGGGATCGCGCATGAAGAAGTTGGCCATCATCCCGGCGACGAAACGCTTGCGTACATTAGGATGAAGATGACGGATTCTCTTGAAGAAAAGATTGCCGGGATTGCCAGGGGCCGTGTAAGTCTTCAGCCATTCCGCGATCATGTGCTGTTGGGGCGATTTGGCAGTCCGCTTGACCGCGGCGACCAAGCCCTTCATAGCCAGATCCGAACTCCCGATGACGGCGAGTGCGCTCGATATGATCGAGGCTGTTCGCTCGTAATCGCGTCGCTCCCGAGCCCTTGCCAGTGACTGCTCGGGCATGACTACCTCCTTTCTAGTAAAGCTCTCCTGTGAATATCTACCTTAGCATACCGTTATGCAGGAAAGACTCAAGTCTTTTGGCCCTTAGCCTGCGCCTTCCCAACCTCCGGCCGACTCGGTAGAATACCGGCGCTGGGGGAGCGTTGGTTGGCTTGGAGCTGCGGGTCGTCAGGAAGGGAGCACTGGCTGATGGGTCTTACCAAGTACGTCTACGATTTCTCCGAAGGCAATGCAAGCATGAAGGCGCTTCTGGGGGGTAAGGGCGCCAATCTTGCCGAGATGACGGGTCTGGGTATCCCGGTCCCTCCGGGGTTCACCATCACCACCGAAGCGTGTGTCTACTTCTCCCAGCACGGCAAGTACCCGGACGGCCTGAGTGAAGAGATCGAGCAACACTTGCATCAGCTCGAAAAGTCCACGGGCAAGATCTTCGGAGACCCCAAGAACCCGCTGCTACTCTCGATCCGCTCGGGGGCAGTCTTCTCTATGCCCGGAATGATGGACACCGTACTGAACCTGGGGCTGAATGACGAGACCGTGGAGGGGCTAGCGCAGAGCACCGGGAATCCGCGTTTTGCCTACGATTCCTACCGTCGCTTCATCTCCATGTTCGGGGACGTGGTCATGGGGGTCGAGCCCCAACTTTTCGAGGATGCGCTCAGCGCCAAGAAACAAGAAGTGGGGGCTGCGCTCGACACCGACCTCTCGGCCGATGATCTACGGGATCTTACGACGAGACTCAAGGCGATCCTAGCCGAACACGCCTCTGAGCAGTTCCCTGCCGACCCGATGAGGCAGCTTCATCTCGCTATCCAGGCGGTCTTTCGTAGCTGGGACAACCAGCGAGCCAAGGTCTACCGGCGTACTCAGGGCATCCCCGATGATCTAGGTACAGCCGTCAACGTGCAGACCATGGTATTCGGCAACAAAGGCGAGACCTCGGGCACGGGCGTGGCTTTCACCAGGAATCCTGCCACGGGCGAAAACGTCTTCTATGGCGAGTTCCTCATGAACGCCCAGGGCGAAGACGTGGTGGCCGGTGTTCGTCACCCGCGTCCCTTGGCCGAGCTGGCCGAGGTGATGCCCGACGCCTATCAGCAGTTGTGCAACATCCGGCAGATCCTGGAGAAGCACTACCGGGACATGCAGGATATCGAGTTCACTATCGAAGAGGGCAAGCTCTTCATGCTCCAGACCCGCAACGGCAAGCGGACGGCCACTGCCGCCTTGCGGATAGCGGTGGACATGGTGGCTGAAGGGCTCATCACTAAGGAAGAAGCGGTCATGCGGGTCGACCCTGCGCAGCTCGACCAGCTGCTCCATCCCCGTCTCGATCCGAACATCACCTACAACGTGATCGCTACGGGACTGGGCGCCTCTCCCGGGGCAGCGGTGGGTCAAGCTGTGTTCAGCGCCGACGAAGCAGAGGAGCGCGGCTCTCGTGGGGAGAAGGTCATTCTCGTGCGGTGGGAGACCAATCCCGACGACATCCACGGTCTCATCCACGCGCAAGGCGTCATCACCAGCCACGGGGGCATGACCTCTCATGCGGCAGTGGTGGCCAGGGGCATGGGCAAGCCCTGCATCGCTGGGGCTCAGGCTCTCAAGATCGACCCTGTGGCCAGGCGCTTCACCGTGGATGACATAGTGGTGAGCGATGGGGAGTGGATCTCGATGGACGGGTCCACCGGGCAGGTGATCTTGGGCAAGGCTGAGCTGGTCGCGGCCGGGAGCGATGAGAACGTCAACACCGTGCTTGGCTGGGCTGATGAGATCCGGCGGCTGCGGGTGCGCACCAACGCCGATACACCCGGAGATGCGCAGACTGCCCGCGAGTTCGGCGCCGAAGGTATAGGCCTCTGCCGCACCGAGCACATGTTCATGCAACAGGAGCGGCTGCCTCACGTGCAGAACATGATCATGGCCGAGACCAGGGAAGAGCGGGAGCAGCATCTGGCCAAGTTGCTGCCCTTCCAGCGCGAGGATTTCGTAGGCATCTTCCAAGCGATGTCCGGGTTGCCGGTCACCATCCGTCTTCTCGACCCCCCGCTCCATGAATTCCTGCCCGACTATACGGAGGTGATGCTGGAGCTGGAGCGGCTTCGCCAGAGCGGAGCTCCGGCCGACAAGATTGCGGAGCAGGAAGCCTTGGCCGCTAAGGTCAAGTCGCTTTCGGAAGCGAACCCCATGTTGGGGACCCGGGGTTGCCGTCTGGGTATCCAATGGCCGGAGATCTATGCCATGCAGGTGCGGGCCATCATGGAGGCGGCAGCCGAGGTCCTGGATGCTACGGGCGAGATGCCGCACGTGGAAATCATGATCCCCTTGGTGGGCTTCGAGGAGGAACTCAAGCGGATGCGGCAGCTGGTCGTCGAGACGGCAGAGGCCGTACTCGAAGAGAAGGGAGTGCGCATCGACTATACGATCGGCACTATGGTCGAAGTGCCCCGAGCGGCTTTGACTGCCGATGAGGTCGCTCGTCAGGCCGATTTCTTCAGTTTTGGTACCAATGACCTGACGCAGATGACCCTGGGCTTCTCCCGCGATGATGCCGAGGGCAAGTTCCTGACCTACTACCTGAAGACCGACCTGCTCAAGAACAATCCCTTCGAGAAGCTGGATCAGGAGGGAGTAGGCCAGCTCATAGCTATGGCAGTGCAGAAGGGTCGGTCGGTCAAGCCCCAGCTCAAGACCGGCATATGTGGGGAGCACGGCGGGGAGCCTTCCAGCGTCAAGTTCTGCCACCGCACTGGGCTGGATTACGTAAGCTGCAGTCCCTACAGGGTACCGCTTGCTCGCCTGGCGGCGGCGCACGCGGTGCTTGAGGAGAGAGCCGGCGGTAAACTGGGCGACTGACGGTGGTTGAGGGAGGCGGCGAAGCCGGGCCGGCCGGCCCGGCTTCGCCGCCCCAGCCACCACTGGGCAAGACGCGCGCAGCAAACGACCGGCCTAGAGGGTGAGGCCGGCTCGATTGGTGGGACCCGGCGCGGGTCGTCCCGGCTGAGTCTGGAGGCTGGTGAAGCTGTGGACTATGAACTGACCGGAAGGGTACGGGTCTCCGCCGAGGATCTGGAGGCGGGGCTTTCGCGATGGGCGCAGCGGTCTGCTGATTCGCGGGGTCGGGAGCGGCCGGAATCTCCCTGTTCTCTCCGCACGCCGTATCAGCGTGACCGGGGCCGCATCGTCCACTGCAAGGCCTTTCGTAGGCTGGAGCACAAGACCCAGGTCTTCATTGCGCCTGAGGGTGACCACTACCGCACTCGTCTCACTCACACGCTGGAGGTCGCGGGCATCGCTCGCAGCATCGCTCGGGCCCTGCGACTCAACGAGGACCTAGCTGAAGCTATAGCGCTCGGTCATGATCTGGGGCATGCCCCTTTCGGCCATGCCGGTGAGAAAGTGCTGCACGAGATGTTGGAAAGGCTCGGGGCCGGGGCCTTCAAGCACAACGAACAGAGCGCCCGCGTGGTGGAGGTGGTGGAGAACGAGGGCCGCGGTCTTAACCTCACTTGGGAGGTCCGCGACGGCATTCGTCACCACACCGGTGAGGTACTGCCCGCGACGCTCGAGGGGCAGGTGGTCCGCTTTGCTGACCGCATCGCCTATATCAATCACGACATCGACGATGCGGTGCGGGCAGGTCTTATCACCGAAGCGGACCTGCCCAAAGAGCCCATCGCCGTTCTTGGTCGCACCGGCGGCGATCGCATAGACCTGCTCGTTCATGACCTGGTGGAGACCAGCTACGAGACTGGCACCATCGTTCAGAGCGCCTCCGTGGCGCAGGCCATGAACCAGCTCAGGGATTTCCTTTTCGAGACGGTCTATCCCCAGTCTCTGGCGCGGGCAGGCGAACGGCGCGTCCGCCACGTGCTCACCAACCTCATGGAGTATTTTCTGGAGCATCCCGAGGAGATGGGCTTAGCGGGGACGTCTCCGGCTCGAGATCCTCTGCAAGACCGTCTTGAACTCATACAAGCGGTCACCGACTATATCTCGGGCATGACTGACCGCTACGCCATCAAGCGCTACCGGGAGTTGTTCGAGCCTCGCTCCTGGGCGGCGCAGTAGTAAGCGGAGGTGCGGCCGCCATGTGCCCCCGCATCAAGGACAAGAGTGTGCAGGCGGTGCTGCAGGCTGTCGACATCGTTGATGTGGTGTCGGGATACACCAGTCTGCGCAAGCGGGGTGCCACCTACACAGGGCTCTGTCCCTTCCATCAGGAGAAGACTCCCTCCTTCACGGTGAGTGCCGACAAGGGCCTCTACTACTGCTTCGGTTGCGGTGAGGGCGGGGATGCCGTCCGTTTCCTCGAACGCATGGAGAACCTTTCCTTCTCTGAGGTCATCGAACAGCTGGCGGAAAGATATGGCGTCCCCCTAGAGTATGAAGAGGGAAAAGGTGCGGACGCGGCTGGCCGGGACCGAGAGGCCCGGATCCTTCTACTGCTCGAGAAGGCGGCCACGTTTTACGAGAGATACCTGTGGGAAACATCAAACGGCAAGGCAGCCCAGGAGTATCTCCGCAAGCGGGGCCTGAAAGAAGAGGTGTGCCGGGCCTTCCGTCTGGGCTACGCACCGGACGAGTGGAGAGGACTTCAGCGGCGGGCGACGAAAGAAGGCTTCTCCGACCGAGAGCTTGAAGACGCGGGACTGGTGGTTCGCCAGTCGGGCCATGTTTACGACCGGTTCCGCGGGCGGTTGATGTTTCCTCTGGTCGATCATCGGGGGCGTGTGGTCGGATTCGGAGGCAGGACTCTCAAAGACGAGAACCCCAAGTATCTGAATTCCCCTGAAGGGCCGCTCTATCAGAAAGGCCATCTCCTGTATGGGCTGTACCAGGCGCGTAAAGCCATCGCAGATGCCGACGAGGTGATCGTCGTGGAGGGTTACACCGATGTTCTGGCTCTGGCTCAGTCCGGGACGCCGAACGTGGTGGCTTCCATGGGTACTGCCTTGACCGAGGCCCAGCTGGCCTTGATGACCCGCTTCACCAAGAACATCACTTTCATGTTCGATGCTGATCGGGCCGGGACGGATGCCGCTCTACGCTCAGGCGACCTGGCGCGCAACCAGTCCCTGCGACCTATGGTGGCGCTGCTGCCCAAAGGCATGGATCCGGCTGAGGTGGCCGTGGCGGGGGGGCGGAGCGCCGTGGAGCAGGTGTTGAGAGACAAGAGGTCCCTGCTACGGTTCGAACTCGAGCATACCCTTGACCACAGTGAGCTCTCGACCCCCGAAGGAAGGGTCCAGGCCTTCGAGAGAGTGCGACAGATCCTCGACCGGGTCAGTTCGCTCAAAGAGCGGGAGGAGGAGATCCCGGTGGTCGCCGATCGGTTGCGACTGGCTCCGGAGAGTGTGGCCTTACTTCTAAGAGGAAGGCCGGAGCGGAGACGCCCGGTCTCCCCGGTGGGCATAAACAAACCGCCAGTTCCTGCTCGGGGGGAGAGCGCTCTTTCCCAGAGACTCCTGTCCCAAGCGACTGCTGTGGAGCGTGACTTCTTAGTGGCTGCGGTCTGTCACCCGGAGCGGGCGGCCGTACTCCTTCAGACTTTGACCCCAGAACACTTCGCCGACCCCAGTAACCGCGAGGTGTTCCTGGGGGTGAAGGAGGCGTTCGCTGTTCTGAAGAGCGGCGCCAAGGACGCCAGGGCTGAGGCGATGGCGCAGCTCAGGGCTCAAGCGACGGGTGACTCCGAAGCTGGTCGTCTGTTCGTGCGTCTGGTGCTGGAAGCAGACCGCGGTCGTTACCGAGCCGCTGTCCTCGAAGAACTGCACCTGCGGGTACAAGAGCAGTACCTGAACAGGGCCATAAGGGGTCTCCGCCGCTCCTTGGAGCAGGGGGACGAGTCTGTGGAAACCCAGCAAAGGCTTTTCCATCTCGAAAGGCTGTTGCAGGCGGTGCGTTCGAGCCTGCTCCAGCTTGACCCCGAAGAAGGGCTGGCGGAGGACTGACCCTGAAGAAGGCCGGGCGGAGGGGTGACCAAGATGAGCGACATCGCTGATGAGGTCCTGCAAGAAGTCCTGCGACAGGCTCGGCTGCGCGGGTCGCTTACGTTGAGCGAGCTGGGCGGCTTGATCGAAGATGCTGACCTGGCTCCCGACGACCTGGAGTTCATCTACTCCCTACTCAGCGAGATGGGCGTAGAGATTGTCGATGAGCGGGCAGAGGACCTGGACGACTTCTCGGAGGAAGAGGAGTTCTTGGAGCAACTCGATGTCACCATCGATCCCACCGTAGACGACCCGGTACGTATGTACTTGCGGGAGATCGGGCAGATACCGCTCCTGACCCCGGAGGAAGAGATCGAGCTTGCCAAGCTCATCGAGAAGAAGGACGTCGAGGCTAAACGGCGACTGACCGAGGCCAACTTACGCCTGGTCGTCTCCATCGCCAAGCGGTACATGGGGAGAGGCCTACTCTTCCTCGACCTCATCCAGGAGGGAAACCTCGGCCTGATCCGGGCCGTAGAAAAATTCGACTACCGGATGGGGTTCAAGTTCTCTACCTATGCCACCTGGTGGATCCGGCAAGCGGTGACCCGGGCCATCGCTGACCAGGCGCGCACCATCCGGGTCCCTGTACATGCCGTGGAGACCATGAACAAGCTCTGCAAGACCCAGCGAGAGTTCCAGCAGCGTAACGGGCGGGAACCGACTGTGGAGGAGCTGGCTGGACTAGTCGGCCTGACGCCTACCAAAGTGGAGGAACTTCTGAAGGCAGCGCAGGAGCCGGTATCTTTGGAGACGCCGGTGGGAGATGAAGAGGACTCAGAGCTGGGGGATTTCATCGCCGATCTTGACACTGACTCTCCGCTGGAGCAGGTGTTCCGGGAGATCCGCAGAGAGGAACTGTTCAAGGTGCTGGAGAATCTGCCGGAACGGGACCGCAAGGTCCTCGAGCTCCGCTTCGGTCTCAAAGGCGAGCGTCCGCGCACTCTGGAAGAGGTGGGAGAGCGTTTCGGAGTCACGCGGGAGCGTATCCGGCAGCTAGAGGCCAAGACCCTCAACCGGTTGAAGAACTTCCGCGCAGCCCAAGGCTTGCGCGATCTCGAGAGCTGACTGCACAGGCTGGCGTCGAACCGACCGACCCGTTTTGCAGCCGAGGACGCTGGCGGTCGAGAGACTGAGCCGGCGGCATCGGTAAGCCGGCAGTCGCGACTGGCTGGTCGCGGCGGTAGGCCAGCTCTGGAATGGCTGTGACGGGCGTCTTGACCTCCACCATTCCTTTCGGCTACTCTGTCGCGGCGTGTCCGAGAATCGCGGACCGCGTGCATCAAGTGGGGTGGGCCGGACGCCGTGTCGCCCCGAAACTTACGGAGGTTGTTGGGTTGGCTGAGGGGACTGTCAAGTGGTTTAGTCCCGAAAAGGGCTACGGGTTCATCGAACAGCCCGGTGGAGAGGATCTTTTTGTGCACTACACCGAGATACAGATGGAAGGCTTTCGGACCCTGACCGAAGGCCAGGCTGTTCGTTTCGACGTGGTCGAGGGTCCCAAGGGCCTGCAGGCAGCGAACGTCTCGCCCGTCTAGGACGGAAGAAGGCTTCCCCAAGGAGGCCTGTCTTCGTGGTCTTTTCCGGCCCCGCTTCGGCGGGGCTTTTTGCTGTCACGGTCACTGTCACAGTCACCGAGAGGCGCTCTCGACAGGATCGTCTAGGAGGCTAGGAGACTCTACAAAAAGGTCTAAAATCCCCGTGGCTACTGCCGATATAAGGGGTGAGAGTTTTCCCATTCAAAACTCTCCTTTCTCCTCTCGGGCGCCTGGCGTGGGCGCCCTTTTCTTTTCGGTTATAATCCCTCGGCTTGCGGTGCCGTCTTGGCAGCTTGGCGGCCTGCGGGCCGTCCGGTCTAGGACCGTGTCGTTCCTTTGTTCAAGGAGGCTTGGGCGGATGATCTCCCGGGAAGAAGTCGAGCATGTGGCGCGACTGGCCCGTCTCCACTTCGCTGAGGAGGAACTGGTGCGTCTGCAGTCCGAGCTGGGGCGCATAATCAGCTACGTCGAACAGCTGGCCGAGCTCGATCTTTCCGGTGTGGAAGGCACCTCCCATGCAGTGGCGCTCAAGAACGTCATGCGTCCCGACGAGCCCGCACCCGGGCTCAATCAGGCTGAGGCTACTGTCAACGGCCCGGTGGTGGAGCGGGGGCAGTTCGTGGTGCCTCGTATCGGCTAGGCGGCGATAGCTGTGGACGTGACGGGACTGACTGCCTGGGGTTGTCGAGAGCTGCTGGCAAAGCGGGAGGTTTCGGCCACCGAACTGGTGCGGGCCTACCTGGAGCGCATCTACCGAGTGGACGGGCGCATCCAAGCCTATCTCCTGGTGGACGCCGAGGGGGCGCTGGCCGCCGCCTCCGCTGTGGATGCCAAGGCGCCGGGGGAGCGCCTCCCCTGGGAAGGCGTGCCTATAGCCCTCAAAGACATTCTATGCGTCAAGGGGGTGGAGACCACCTGTGCTTCTCGGATCCTCAAGGGGTATCGGCCCCCCTATGACGCTACGGTGGTAGCCAAGCTCCGGGAGGCCGGGCTCATTTTCTTGGGCAAGTTGAACTTGGACGAGTTCGCCATGGGCAGCTCCACCGAGAACTCGGCTTTCCAGGTCACCCGGAATCCTTGGGACCTGGAACGTGTGCCGGGGGGGTCGAGCGGTGGCTCTGCTGCTTGTGTGGCCGCCAGTGAAGCGCCGTGGGCACTGGGCAGCGACACGGGGGGCTCCATACGCCAGCCGGCTTCCTTGTGTGGGGTAGTGGGGCTCAAACCTAGTTATGGGGCTGTGAGCCGTTACGGTTTGGTAGCGTTCGCTAGTTCGCTCGATCAGATCGGACCACTCACCCGCGACGTCCGCGACGCGGCTGCCTTGCTGGATCTCATCGCAGGTCGTGACCCTCGCGATTCCACCAGTGTGGGTCTGGCGGAGCCGGTAGGGGTGCCTGACTGGGGAGGTCTCGACGGGCTGCGCTTCGGGGTCATCACGGAGCTGGGCGGTGAAGCCTGCGAGCCAGGCGTGCAAGAGGTGTTCAGCACGGCAGTGGACGCCATCGGGAACCTGGGCGGAATGTGCGAGGAGGTCAGCTTGCCCAGTGTGACCCGGGGGGTCGCCGCCTACTACATCATCGCTCCCTCCGAGGCCAGCTCCAACCTAGCCCGCTTCGACGGAGTCCGCTATGGGTACCGGACCCCCCAGGCCGGGGACCTCTATGAGATGTACGTGCGCACACGAAGCGAAGGTTTCGGAGCCGAAGTCAAACGACGGATAATGATCGGCACCTATGCCCTCTCTGCCGGCTACTACGAAGCCTACTACGCTCAGGCTCAGCGCACCCGGACCCTCATCCGAAACGACTTTGCGCGGGCTTTCGAGCGGTTCGACTTCCTTATCTCCCCTACCTCGCCCACCGTGGCCTTCACAGTGGGAGAACGGACCGCGGACCCGCTGGCCATGTACTTGAGCGATCTCTGCACCATCCCGGTCAACCTCGCTGGACTTCCTGCCGTGAGTATCCCAGCAGGTTTCTCCGCCGGTCTCCCCGTAGGTCTGCAGATCATCGGACCCCATTTCTCTGAGAAGAGGCTTCTGGGGGCGGCTCACGCGTTGGAGCAGTATCTGAAGGTGGAGAGGGTGCCTCCGCTGAGCGAAGAAGCGGCGGGAAGCGCGGCAAGCCGAGCAACCCGTGAACCTGCCGCCCGGGTTACGCTCGAGGACCGCGAGGTGGGAGGATGAGGCAGGACGTGTCCAAGGCAGGTGGTCTCGTGCCTCTCTTCGGCAACGGCGGGTGGGAGGCGGTCATCGGCCTGGAGATCCATGTTCAACTCAACACCCGCACCAAGATGTTCTGCGGTTGCCGGGTGACCTTCGGGGAGCCTCCCAACACCCATGTCTGTCCGGTGTGTCTGGGGCACCCAGGGGTACTGCCGGTCATCAACGAGAAGGCCGTCGAGTACGCCACCCGCATCGCCTTGGCTCTAGAGTGCCGGATCGCAGAACACACCATCTTCCATCGCAAGAATTATTTCTATCCCGATCTGCCGAAGGCCTACCAGATCTCGCAGTATGACCTTCCGCTGGGAGTGGGTGGCCATTTGGACGTTGAACTGGAAGACGGGACTCTCCTGCCCGTGGGGATCACCCGGGTGCACTTGGAAGAGGACGCTGGCAAACTGATCCACGCCGGGGGAGCCAGCGGCCGCATCGATGGGGCCGATTATTCTCTGGTCGATTTCAACCGGGGCGGTACCCCTCTGGTAGAGATAGTCACCGAGCCGGACATCAAGAGTCCCGAACAGGCACGTGCCTTTCTAATGCAGCTTCGCAATCTGGTGAGGCAACTGGGGGTCTCCGACGTCAACATGGAGGAGGGATCTCTCCGCTGCGACGCCAACGTCTCGGTCAGGCGGCCGGAAGAACCTTTCGGGACCAAGACCGAGCTCAAGAACATGAACTCCTTCCGCTTTCTCCATCATGGGCTGGAAGCCGAGATCGAGCGCCAGATCGCCCTGCTTGAGGCAGGGGAGTCGGTGGTCCAGGAGACCGTGCATTTCGACCCTGTCACCGGACGGGTCTTCACCCTGCGGGGAAAGGAAGAAGCTCACGACTACCGCTACTTCCCGGAGCCCGATCTGCCTCCTCTCGAACTGAGTCGGGAGTATGTCGAGCGTATCCGGGCATCGCTTCCGGAGCTACCGGCAGCGCGTAAAGAGAGACTCATCCGCCAGTACGGGCTGAGCTCCAAGGAGGCCGCCATCCTGGCCGCGGACCGACCGCTGGCCGACTACTTCGAGGCGGTCGCCCAAGCCACTGGGGAACCTCGACTCTCGGCCAACTGGGTATTGGGGGATCTTTCCGGCTATCTGAACGCCCGCGGACTGGACGTGGAGGCCTGCCCGGTGACGGCCTCCGCTCTGGCCGAACTCCTCGGCTTGGTGTTGGAGGGGACGTTGTCAGGCAAGATGGCCAAAGAAGTGTTCGAGGCCATGGCGGCTAGCGGCAAGTGTGCCCGGGACATCGTGGCCGAAAGGGGCCTGGGCCAGATCTCTGACGTGGCGCAGCTCGAAGCCGTCGTGGCTAGGGTGGTGGAGGCCAATCCGGGACCGGCGGAAGAGTATCGGCAGGGCCGGGAGCGGGTCCTCGGTTTCTTCGTAGGGCAGGTGATGAAAGAGACTGGGGGGCAGGCCAACCCTCAGTTGGTGAACGACCTGCTGAGGAAGCACTTGGGAACGGCCGCCAAGGCTTGAAAACCGAGCCTGCTTCTGGTACCTTGCCTTACCTTTTCTCGAGGGTAGGATCTTGAAGATCGAAAGACTTGGAGTCGGTTAGTTTGCGATCCTCCAAGGGGGGTGTCGGCTTCGTGCAGTCTACAGATGTACGCCCCGAAGCGTGCCCTGTCCTTAAGACTGCGGATGTCATCTCGGGCAAGTGGACGCTCCTCATCCTGCGTGACCTTTCTCGGGGTATCAACCGCTTCAGCAGCCTGGAGCGCTCGTTGGTTGGTATCAGCCCCAAGACCCTGTCTGAGCGGCTGAAGTCGCTCGAGCGGGTGGGCATCATCACTCGCAAGAGTTTTGCCGAAGTCCCGCCTCGAGTGGAATACACGTTGACCGAGATGGGTTGGGACCTCATTCCCCTCATCGAGCAGATGCGTGAGTACGGTAACAAATGGCTGACTAACGGTCGTCCGAGGGAGTGAGTTGACCGGTTCCCCTGCGTCTGAAGGCTGGCTCCTCAACATAGACGAAGTCGACGGCCTGATAGAACAGGGCCGTCTTCGTGGTTACGTCACTGCCCAAGAGATAAGCGACGTTCTGGCCGAGGTCGACCTGACCACGGAGCAGATCGAGATGATGTATACCGCCCTGCTCGACCAGGGCATCGACATCGAGCCCGACGGTGACCTCGACTTGGAGGTTCCCCCCGAGCAACTGGAGTGGTCACGCGACGGCGAAGACCTCGACCTCGGCGACATAGATCTTCCCACTACCGATCCGGTACGCATGTATCTGAAGGAGATCGGGCGGGTCAAGCTGCTCACCGCCCAGCAGGAAGTCTCCCTTGCCAAGCGCATCGAGCGCGGTGACATCAAGGCCAAGCATGAGCTGACCGAGGCCAATCTGCGCCTCGTCGTCTCGATCGCCAAGCGCTATCACACCGACGGCATGAGTTTCCTCGATCTCATCCAAGAAGGCAATCTGGGACTCATCAGGGCGGTGGAGAAGTTCGACTACCGCAAGGGCCATAAGTTCTCCACCTACGCCACTTGGTGGATCAGGCAGGCCATCACCCGGGCCATTGCCGACAAGGCGCGGACCATCCGCATCCCCGTGCACATGGTGGAGAAGATCAACAAGCTCATCCGGGTGCAACGCCAGCTTCTCCAGAACATGGGACGCGAGCCTCTGCCCGAAGAGATAGCGGCCGAAATGGGAATGAGTGACGCCGAGATCAGAGAGATCCTGCGTATCAGTCAGACCACCGTTTCTCTGGAGACGCCCATAGGTGAAGAAGAGGACTCCGAACTGGGCGACTTCATCGAAGACGAGGACGCGGTCCGCTCTTTCGATGCGGTGGCTCTGCAGCTGGAGCGCGACGGTGTGAACGAAGCTCTAGCCATGCTGCCGTACCGGGAGCGCAAGGTGATCGAGCTGAGGTTCGGGCTCAAAGGCGAGCACCCACGCACCCTGGAAGAGGTGGCCAGACGTTTTGGGGTCACCCGAGAACGCATCCGGCAGATCGAGTCCAAAGCGCTGGCCAAACTGCAGGCGATCGAGAAGACCCGGAATCTGCGTAGCAAGGCCCAGTAAGACACCTTGTTGGCGTCGCTGCTGACCTTACGAAGTCAGGCCCCACCGGCGGGCTGGCGAGCCTGGGGCCCGGGTAGCAGTCCTGACGAAGGAGCTGTGTGAGCGAAGTCATCAATCTTCCCATCGCCGGGATGAGCTGCGCGGCCTGTGCCGCTCGGGTGGAGAAGGCGCTCACCGATCTGCCTGGCGTGGAGGCGGCCGCCGTCAACTTGGCTCTGGAGAGGGCTCAGGTCCACTACGACCCCACCACTGTCCAATTGGAAAGGCTGATACGAGCGGTGCGCGAGGCCGGGTATCAGGTTCCAGTGGTGAAGGCAACGTTCCCTGTGGTGGGCATGAGCTGTGCGGCTTGTTCCGCCCGCGTGGAGAGGGCAGTCAAGGGAATGGTCGGGGTGGTGGAAGCGGCGGTCAACTTCGCCACCGAGACCCTAGCTGTCACCTACCTTGCGGACACGGTCGGTCCTAGCGACCTGGCTCGCACTGTGGCCGCGGCGGGTGATTATCGCTTGGTGCTGTCCGAGGCTGCCCCTGACGCCCTGAACGCGGAGGGAGGGCGAGAGGCCGAGCACAGACGGGCCATCCGGCTCCTCAAGATCAAATTCGGGAGCGCCCTCGCTGTCGGCGTCGTGTTGATGCTGATGACCCTTATCCCCGAGCGCTGGCTGAGCCCCCAGGTCCAATGGTGTGTCATGTTCGCGCTAGCCACCCCCGTCCAGTTCTGGGCGGGTGGCCAGTTCTACCGGGGGGCCTGGGCGGCGCTTCGTCACCGGACCAGTGACATGAACACGCTGATAGCGGTGGGGACTTCCGCTGCTTACCTCTACTCTACTGCAGTGACTTTCTTTCCTTTCGCTTTCGAAGAGGCGGCAGGGGCGGGTTTCGAAAAAGCGGTCTACTTCGACTCGGCGGTCATCATCATCGGGCTCATCCTGCTGGGGCGTTGGCTTGAGGCGAGAGCCAAGGGGCAGACCTCGGCTGCGCTCACGCGCCTGATCGGACTGCAGCCCCAGACGGCTCGGGTGCTACGGCCGGTCAGCTCCACGGCCGGCGCGTGCCAGACCGATCCAGCGGCACCAACAGAGTGCGAGCGCGAGCCGGAGACCATGACGACTGCTATGGTGGAAATGGATCTCCCGGTGGAGGAGGTCAGAGTGGGCGACTTACTCCTCGTCCGGCCAGGCGAGAAGATCCCTGTGGACGGGGTGGTGATAGAGGGGCGTTCCACGGTAGACGAGTCCATGCTGACGGGTGAGTCTCTGCCCGTCGAGAAAGGGCCGGGTGACGAGGTCATCGGAGCCACCCTCAACCGTACGGGCGCGTTCCGGTTCCGGGCCACCAAGGTGGGTCGCGATACTGTGCTCGCCCAGATCGTCCGTTTGGTGGAGCAAGCCCAGGGTTCCAAAGCGCCTATCCAAAGGGTGGCGGACTACATCGCCAGCATCTTCGTGCCCACCGTCTTGGGCATAGCCGTGGCGACCTTCTTGGTTTGGTATTTCTTCGGTCCTTCTCCTCAGTTCACCTTGGCCCTGCTTGCCTTCGTCTCGGTGGTCATCATCGCCTGCCCCTGCGCCTTGGGGCTTGCTACTCCTACGGCCATCGTGGTGGGGACCGGCAAGGGGGCTGAGAACGGCATCCTGATCCGTTCGGGAGAGGCTCTGGAAAGGGCTCACAAGCTCGACACGGTGGTTCTTGACAAGACCGGCACGCTGACTCAAGGGCGTCCCCAGGTGACTGATGTCATCACCATAGCAGGCGCCGTAGCCGGGGAAGGGCAGCACACTGAGGTCGGGGTGATCCTTGACGAGGCGGCTATCCTTCGCCTTGCCGCCTCGGTGGAGAGGAGCTCAGAGCATCCGTTGGGAGAAGCCATAGTGGAAGAAGCCCGGCAATGGGGTCTCGATCCTTGGGAGGCTAAGGACTTCACCGCTTATCCCGGGCGCGGCGTGGAAGCCACAGTGGTCCTTCCGAGGGACACGGCGTTGCAAGATGGGTTGGCTTCGGCCGGGGGCTCGGCAGCGCCTGGTGTGAGGGCTCACCTGCGAAGCGGCCTCAGGGTTCTTCTGGGGAACCGGCAATTCTTGGAGGAACGGGGTCGCTCCGCCCCGGCGAACGAGGTGGACGAGCTGAAAGAAGCAGCCTCACGTCTGGAGCGCGAAGGCAAGACGGCCATGTTCGTGGTGGTGGAGGACCGACCACTGGGCGTCATCGGGGTGGCCGATCTGCTCAGGCCAGAGGCGGCGGCTGCCGTGCGCGGCCTCCAGGCACTGGGCCTGGAGGTCTACATGCTGACCGGTGACAACCGACGCACGGCGGAGGCCATGGCGGCGCGGGCGGGTATACCCCATGTCTTAGCCGAGGTCCTCCCTGACCGCAAGGCAGAGGCGATCAGCGAGTTACAAAGGAGAGGACGGGTGGTAGCCATGGTCGGGGATGGCACCAACGACGCTCCGGCGCTGGCCCAAGCGGACATTGGCATCGCTGTAGGCACTGGCACCGATGTGGCCATCGAGACCGCCGATGTCATCCTGATACGGGGGGAGCTGACTCGGATCGTAACGGCTATCCGCCTCAGCAAGGCCACCATGCGGGTCATCAAGCAGAACCTTGGCTGGGCTTTCGGGTACAACGTGGCGCTCATACCGGTGGCGGCCGGGGTGCTCTATCCGGCGTTGGGTTTGCTGCTCGACCCCATGTTCGCGGCAGTGGCCATGGCTCTGTCCTCAGTCAGTGTGGTGTCCAACTCACTGCGGCTGAAACGCTTCCGAGGCTAGGGGAACCGAACGGGAGGAGTACCTCCTTCCTGGCTCGGGGCCGCGTGGGAGATGACTGGGCGTGCCTCGGCCGCGGCCCGTGGTTGCGGCCAAGGGGGTCTCCCGCGTGACTCTTGGCGAGGGGGAGGACTGCTGCTATCATCCTGAGACTCGAACAGGGGCGATTAGCTCAGTGGGAGAGCGCTGCCTTCACACGGCAGAAGTCACTGGTTCAAATCCAGTATCGCCCACTCCTCTCCTCAGGGTAAGCCGTGTCGCCCGTCCCGGCGAAAGTCGGCCGCCGTGCTCTACTCCCTACCTGGTTCCCCACGCCACTGCTCCGAAGTCGGTTCGGCGTTTGCCTGGCCTGCATTCCGGGCATCTAGGTCCACGAACGGTCAACGAGATGGCTTAGATGGTGCCGGTGGAGGCGGAGCTCTGGGCCGGGCTCCAAAGCCGGGGCGCGACGGAGGGAGCACATCGATGGGAGTCAGGTGTCCAGGGCAGGACGGTCGCTTTCTTTCGGTTTCGATCCACATCTGTCCGACCTGTGGTACCGAGGTCGAGATGTTTTCGGACGAGATGCGGGTAAAATGTCGCAATTGCGGTACCTGGGTAGAGAAGGAGGCTGTGCCTTCGTGCATCGAGTGGTGTTCTCAGGCCCGCGCCTGTCTGGGCGAAGCCAGGTGGCGGGCTTTGCTGGAGAGCCGGGGGGGACTGCTGGGAGACAAGGAGTCGTCCACGGGGAACGCTACTGGCGGTGAGGAGATCGGTGAGAAGGATGCCCAGAAGGACTAGGGCGGAAGCGAAGGCCGATGCCTAAGATCGCTGTCGCCGGCAAAGGCGGTGTGGGCAAGACCACTTTCAGCGGTATCCTGGCCCGGGTTCTTGCTGCTGCCGGCCATAAAGTCTATGCCATTGACGCGGATCCCAACCCCACCCTCGGGCAAGCCCTGGGTTTCCCACCTCAGCTCCTCGCTAAGATCACACCTATCGCCCAGATGAGCGATCTGATCGAAGAACGCACTGGAGCGCGACCCGGGGAGAGTGGTGCCTATTTCCGCCTTAACCCACGGGTGGACGACATCCCGGCCCGTTTCTCCGTTGAGTATAAGGGTGTCCATCTGCTGGAAATGGGCACCGTCCGCGGGGCAGGGGCCGGCTGCGTCTGCCCGGAAAACACTGTGCTCCGTGCCTTGGTCACCCACTTACTCCTCCGAGAGCGGGAGACGGTTCTCCTGGATATGGTGGCCGGGGTGGAGCACTTAGGTAGAGGTACTGCTGCGGCGGTGGACGCCATGTTCGTGGTGGTGGAGCCGGGTCTACGGAGTTTGGCCGTGGCCTCGGACGTAGCCCGTCTGGCCCAGGACCTCGGTGTCCCTTCGGTCTGGAGTGTTGCGAACAAAGTGCGGACAGAGGAAGATCTGGCGTTCATCGGCCGCGAGCTGGAGAAAGGTCCGCGGCTGGCAGGTTGGTTGCCCCGCGACGAGCGCGTGGTGGAGGCGGATATGCTCGGGCTCTCACTCTATGAGGCTGCGCCCGAACTGGCGGCGAGGGTAGAGGCGATCGCCCGGCACACCGGTCTGCTCGCAGGGACTGCCCAGTCCTCCATCTAGCGTGAGGAACGTGTTCAGAGTGACGCGTATATCGGGAGCGGGGACGGCCAATTCCAGAGGCGGGGCTGTAGGCTCTTGCCTTTGCCCGGGCCGGGGTTGTTATACTGCAACAAGCTGTGTCGTGTCCGACCGCACCCATCGGGTGTAGGCAAGAGCGCGTGAAGCTAGCAGCGCAGTCACTTGGGGGAGATATGGTTCGGCGCGGAGTGCCTGACCGGGCGGGCCTGGCTCTCGTGCGCTGGCGGTTCCCGCGGGCTGGGTTCGCACCAGGACCTGGCCTAGCACCATCTTCGAGGCTTTGTCGACCTGCGGTCTCTGTCATAGGGCTCGGGAAGTCTGGCTGGGTTTTGGCCCAGTGAGGGCCCGACAGAGGAGTCTGGGTCTGCTTGTCAGCGCAAGACAACGGAAGACAGCGGAAAGGTGAGTATCGATGAGGGAAACGGTCATCAAGGTTCCAAGAATGTGGGCGGATCACCATGTGCTCAACGTCCGCAAGGCGCTGCTTGGCCTCGAGGGGGTGACTGAAGTCGTCGCCAGTTCAGCTCGCCGCACGGTTTTGGTGCGGTTCGACGAGGGGGCCATGTCCGAGGATGGTATTCGGCAGACGCTTGCTGCTGCCGGTTACCTGCCGGAGGAGCCGCCGGCCATGATCGAGCTCCCCGAGCGGCACAAGGACGGGTCGGAGTGGTACGTGGTACTCGACCGCGGCACCACGACCGTGCGCGCCGATCGGGAAATGGCCGGGGACTTCCGGCGCTACTAGTTGCATTTAGCGCAGCGGTTTGCTTGAAAGGAGAGCTGTAAATGCCGCAAGAGAAAGCTGCGGATAAGGAAACTGCACCAAGGAGCACCGACATCGCTGTATGCGAGGTGCTCGAGTTTTGCGAAGGGGTGGTGGAGACCGCTTTCGATAGGGCGACCGCCATCCGGCCCTGCCCCATCGGGGCCGAGGGTGCCTGCTGCAAACACTGCGCCATGGGTCCCTGCCGGCTGGTAGGTAAGGTGGAGCGGGGAGTCTGCGGGGCCACCCGAGCCACTGTGGCTGCCCGTAACTTTGCCCGTCAGGTAGCGGCGGGAGCTTCCGCCCATTCCGACCATGGGCGAGGGATGGCCTTTGCCCTCTTGGCGGTGGCCAAAGGCGAGGCCCACGGGTTCCGCATCCGTGACGAAGCCAAACTGCACGCGGTGGCCGGGTACATGGGCATCAAGACCGAGGGACGCTCGGTCAACGAGATCGCCCGCGAGGTCGCCGAGACAGCGTTGGCGGAGTTCGGCAAGCAGGCAGGCGAGCTGATCTATCTGAGCCGTGCTACCAAGCCGCGTCAGGAGATCTGGCGCAAAGAGCGCATTGCTCCCCGGGGTGTGGACCGCGAAGTGGTGGAGCTGATGCATCGCACACACATGGGTACCGACCAGGACGCGGAAAACATCCTCGACCAATGCCTTCGCGTGGCCCTGGGTGATGGCTGGGGCGGCTCCATGATGGCCACTGACATCAGTGACATCCTCTTCGGCACTCCGACACCGCTACAGAGCCAGGTCAACCTAGGGGTCCTCAAGGAAGACGAGGTCAACGTGGTGGTGCATGGCCACGAACCCACTCTTTCCGAGATGATCGTGGCAGCTTCAACTGATCCGGAGCTGGTGGAATACGCCAAGAGCAAAGGCGCCCAAGGCATAAACCTGGCTGGCATCTGCTGCACAGCCAATGAGGTGCTGATGCGGCATGGCATCCCTCCGGCCGGGAACTTCTTGTCTCAGGAGCTAGCCATCGCCACTGGTGCGGTAGAGGCGATGATCGTTGATGTGCAATGCATCATGCAGTCCTTGGTGGAAGTAGCCTCACGGTTCCATACCAAGCTGATCACCACCTCCCCCAAGGCGAAGATCGAAGGCGCTACCCACATCGAATACGATGAGGTCCATGCCTACAACAGCGCCAAGGAGATCCTCAAGGCGGCCATCGACAACTTCCCCAACCGGGGCAACACCCTCATCCCCAAGGTCGGTGAGGGACTGATCGCCGGCTTCTCGCACGAATATGTGCGCTACATGCAGGGCGGCCTCTACCGCGGGTCTTTCCGGCCTCTCAACGACGCCATCATCCAGGGCCGCATCCGGGGCTTGGCCGGGGTCGTGGGCTGCAACAACGCTCGGGTCGACCAGGATGCGCCCACCGTCAAGATCGTGCGGGAGCTGATCAAGAACGACGTACTGGTCGCCGTGACCGGTTGTGCCGCCACTGGGGCGGCCAAGTATGGCTACCTACGGCCGGAGTTCATGGCCCAGGCCGGCGCAGGGCTGCGCGAGGTCTGCGAGGCGATCGGCATCCCGCCCGTCATCCACGTGGGTTCCTGTGTGGACAATTCGCGCATCTTGACCATTCTTACGCAGTGTGCCACCGAGGGAGGTCTGGGCGAGGACATCTCGGATATTCCGGCGGTCGGTATTTGTCCCGAGTACATGTCAGAGAAGGCTCTCTCGATCGGCTCTTACTTTGCGGCCTCGGGAGCCTATACGCTGTTCGGTCTGCCCTCGCCTGTAGCAAACAGCCCGGAAGTGGTCGACATGATGGTGAGCGGTTGGCTCAAGCGGTTCGGCGGAGCGATTGAGTTCGAACCCGATGTCGACGCGTTGATCCAGAAAGCCTTGTCCTTGATCGACGAGAAACGGCGCGCGCTGGGCTTGGTGGAGTACGACCCCGACCGGTTCGGTCAGAGCGGCGACCGGGTCCTCGAAGAAGTGCTCGCTCGTCTGCCCGAAGGCGAGCTGCTGAACGTTTATTCGACAGAGCGGTAGGCGTCGACCTAGAAGGAGGAGTCTTACGTGTCCAGGTACATCGCACAGGCTGCTCTCCGCGGCGCCAATCTGATCGTCCGCGAGGCGGAGGAGATGGTGGAGGCGGCCATCGCCGAGTTGGGCCCGGATCATCCGGTGGCGTTCATCAACACCGCGTACTACCTGCCGGTCATACTGGGCTTCACTGGTCTTGAAGTGACCAATCTGGGAGATCTTCGCAAGGCAATGGCTCACGCCAAGAGACTTCTCAACTCTCCTCCGAGCCAGCAGCTTTGGCTCCCCTACTTGGGGGAGACGCTTGATGCCGGGGCTGCCACTTTGCTCGCCACGGAAACTATTGAAGGGGTGCGTTTTGCCCGCGGGGAACAGCCGGAACCGATCCCCGGACTCAAGCTCACGGGCACCAGTTTCACCAGCCCTGACAGCAACGGCGGCCAGGCCGAGGGCGGTTTTGCCAACGGTCCCATCGATGACATCCAGCTGCGGGCCTGGGGCATCCAGTTGGTCGACGGGCGTATGCCTGGTTTTGCAGCAATCGTAGGTGCTGCCCGGAGCAATGAGGCTGCCGTGGCGATCGTCCGAGAGCTGCAGAAGCGGAACATCTTGGTCTTCCTCTCGGGCAATGTCAACGGTCGAAGCATCATCCACCAGTTGCAGGAAGAAGGCGTGGAGATGGGTTATGACACCTACATCGTGCCCTTCGGCACCGACACCATCTCCGCTATATATGCGCTCGGTTTCGCCACCCGCTCGGCCCTGACCTTCGGGGGCATGTCGGGCGGTCAGATCCGGGAGATCCTGCTCTACAACAAGTACCGGGTCTTCGCCTTTGTACTAGCTCTGGGTGAGGTGGATGATCTCAAGTACGCGATGGCCGCAGGGGCGATCAACTACGGCTTCCCAGTGATAGCCGACACGGTCATACCCCAGATCCTGCCCACCGGTGTCACCAGCTATGAGCACGTCATAAGCATGCCCTTCGACGACATTCCTGGCGAGACCGACGCCGAGAAGGCGCGTCGTTTGGTGCAGCGCTGCACGGAAGTCCGCGGGGTCAAGATCAAGATCACCGAGGTTCCCATCCCAGTGCCCTACGGGAGCGCATTCGAAGGAGAGCGGGTGCGCAAAGCCGACATGCGGGTGGAGTTCGGCGGGTCCAAGGCCCATGCCTTCGAGTATCTTTTCATGGCGCCCCTCGATGAAGTGGAAGACGGCAAGATCGAGCTCATCGGTCCTGACTTCAGCGAGGTGCCCGAAGGCGGAGCCATGAACCTGGGCATCCTCATCAAGGTAGCCGGCCGCAAGATGCAGGAAGATTTCGAGCCGGTGCTGGAACGGCAGACCCACTATTTCGTCAACGGGGCCTCGGGCATCCAGCATGTGGGGCAGCGTGACATCACCTGGATCCGTTTCAGCAAGGCAGCCGTGGACAAAGGGTTCCGCATCAACCACATCGGCGACATCCTATACGCCCGACTCCACGCTGATTTTGGCGCCATCGTCGACAAGGTCCAAGTGACTCTGATAACCGACCAGCAACTGTTCGAGGAATGGCTGACCAAGGCCCGCCAGGCTTACCAGGCTCGTAATGTCCGCCTGGCCGACATGGTCGATGAAGCTGCCGAGGAGTTCTACAGCTGCACGTTGTGCCAGAGCTTCGCGCCCAACCACGTGTGCGCCATATCTCCGGAACGGCTGGGGCTGTGCGGCGCTTACAACTGGCTTGACTGCAAAGCTTCCTACCAGATCAATCCCACGGGGCCGAACCAGCCAATCCCCAAAGGCATCTGTCTGGACCCGGTTCTCGGGGTGTGGCAGGGGGTCAACGAGTTCGTATATCAGAACTCGCATCAGGTGGTGGAGCGTGTCAGCTTGTACTCCATGATGCAAGACCCCATGACGTCTTGCGGTTGCTTTGAGTGTATCGCCGTGGTGATCCCCGAGGCCAACGGCATCATGGTGGTGTCCCGGGAGGATCCCAGCATGACCCCGGCCGGTATGACTTTCTCCACGCTCGCGGGGGTGGCCGGGGGCGGCCAGCAGACACCAGGCATGATGGGCATCGGCAAGTACTATCTCTTGAGCAAGAAGTTCCTCTACGCCGACGGTGGTTTCAAACGCATAGTCTGGATGTCCAGCTTCCTCAAGGAGAGCATGGCCGAAGAGCTTAAGGCAGTCTGCGAGCGGGAAGGGATACCCGACCTGCTGGACAGGATCGCCGACGAGCGTACGGCCACCACCGTGGAGGAACTGCTCCCGTTCCTCGAGGAGCACGAGCATCCGGCGCTGACCATGGATCCGATCTTCTAGAGACGGCCGCAATGGTTTACACCGGAATCTCTCACGCCGGAATGCGTTACCTGTGAAAGGAGACACGGATGTCTGCAGCGGTGCCTGACGTCAAAGAGATCTGGAATGGCCGGATCGTCGAGGTCACCTTGGGGGCAGGACCAGACCAAGGTGGCACCCGACGGACGACAGTGACCGTGGGCGGTCAGAACACTCTTCCCTTCCTACATTTCGAGGGGCAGATGCCCCATAAACCAGTGGTGGCTGTAGAGGTGAGGGACCAGGCCCCGGACGATTGGTCAGAGCTTCTGGTCCAGGCTTGGGGTGACGTCCTGAGCGACCCGGCCGCCTGGGCGGCTAGGGCGGAGGAGCTGGGAGCGGAAGTCATCGCTCTCTCTCTGGACAGTGCCCACCCCGAACGGGGAGACACCGGGGCTAAAGAGGCTCGTAGCACGGTGCGCCGGGTGTTGGAAGCGACCGGTATTCCGCTCATCGTCTACGGACCTGGTCAGCCTGACAAGGACAACGAAGTCCTGGTGGCGGCGGCGGAAGAAGCAGCCGGCGAACGGATCGCGCTGGGAAACTGCGAAGAGAAGAACTATCGCACCATCGTGGCTGCGGCTCTGGCCAATGACCAGTTGGTGATCGCCAAGACCCCCATCGACGTCAACCTAGCCAAGCAGCTCAACGTCCTCATCGGCGACATGCGTCTGAGTCGAGACCACATCATCATGGACCCCACGACCGGAGCTTTGGGGTACGGTCTGGAATACACCTATTCGGTGATGGAGCGGGTGCGTCTGGCGGCGCTCTCCGGCGATGCCGCTCTTCAACAGCCCATGATCGTGACTGCGGGATATGAGGCCTGGCGGGCCAAGGAGACCCGCACGGGCGAGGGAGTCCCGGCGGAATGGGGAGACTGGCGGACTCGTTCCCTGCTTTGGGAGGCGAACACAGCCGTCACCTTGCTGGAGACCGGGGCAGACATCGTGGTGTTGCGTCATCCGGATGTGATTCCGTTGGTCAAACAGGCCATCGAGGGACTCATGCAAGACAGTCCGGTGGCCTGACCGGGGGATAGGAGAGAAAGGAGTACCACAGATGGCCCTAAGTGGTCTTGCCATATACAAGATGCTGCCCCAGACGAACTGCAAGGAGTGTGGTTTTCCCACCTGCCTTGCTTTTGCGATGAAACTAGCGGCTCGGCAGGTAGAACTATCTGCCTGCCCGTATGTCTCCGAGGAGACCAAGGCCCAGTTGGACAGCGCCGCAGCGCCTCCCATCCGGCTGATCGCTCTAGGTAGAGACAGCCATAAGCTGGAAGTCGGCAACGAGACGGTTATCTTCCGGCATGAAAAGACTTTCTACCATCAACCCGGGCTGTTCTATCGTCTCTCGACCGCGCTTGGCGACCAGGAGTTCTCCGGCCTGCTCGACCAGATCGCGAGCTACCAGGTGGAACGGGTCGGCGTGGCTCTGCGGGTAGACGGGGTGGCCATCCAGGACGCTTCCGGCTCGGCGGAGACGTTCGCCAAGCGGGTCGCCCAGGCGGCAGAAAAAGAGTTGGCCCTGATTCTGATCAGTGCGGACCCGGCCGTCATGGAAGCGGGGTTGAAAGCGGTCGAAGGGAGGGCTCCGCTGGTCTACGCGGCCACCGCCGAAAACTGGGAGAAGATGGCAGCTCTGGCGCACCAATACGGGGCGCCCCTGGCTGTGAGAGGCAAGGACGGCGATCTGGAGGGTTTGGCCGCCCTGGTCCAGGAGATTACCAGTAAGGCCAAGGCGGAAGACCTGGTGCTGGATCCGGGCACCCGGGGCTGGGCTGATACCCTGGCCGCCTTCACCAAGATCAGGCGAGCGGCGATCAAGAAGAATTTCCGGTCTCTCGGGTATCCGGTAATTGCTTTTCCGGGCGAGGGCGCGGGGGCCGACAGTCTAGAGATGGAGACCATGCTGGCGGCGCAGGCCATCGACAAGTATGGCTCGCTGATCGTTCTCGACCGCTTCGACAAAGCTGCGCTGTACTCGCTTCTGACTCTGCGCCAGAACATCTACACCGATCCGCAGAAGCCCATCCAGGTGACGCCGGGTCTGTATGAGATATCGTCGCCGAACGCCGATTCACCGTTGCTCGTTACCACCAACTTCTCGCTGACTTATTTCTCGGTAGCGGGCGAGGTAGAGGGCAGCGGACGCCCGGCTTGGCTCCTGGTGACGGATTCGGAAGGGATGTCGGTGCTGACTGCCTGGGCCGCGGGCAAGTTCGATGCGGAGCGCATCGCTAAAGCTGTCCGCGCTTCTGGCGTTACCGAGAGGATCAAGCACCAGAAGATCGTCATACCTGGTTTTGTGGCCAGCATCTCCGGGGAGCTGGAGGAGGAGCTGGCTGGTTGGGAGATCCTGGTGGGTCCACGCGAGGCCATCGGCATTCCTTCGTTCTTGCGGCAGATGGCTGCTTAGAAGCGGCGTAGCTGGTCATGGCTGTGGGTGAAGAGAGGAGCCCGGACAACGGGCGGCCTTGCCTTGTGCGCTTCGAGCCGTCGGGTCTGAGCGTCACAGTACCGGCAGGGACCTTGCTGGGGGATGCCCTTGCGCAGGCCGGGTTGAGCGTGCCGCTGCCTTGTGGAGGGCAGGGACGCTGCGGCCGCTGCGTGGTGCAAGTGCGCGAAGGGCCGGTGAGGCGCCGCTCGGCTCTGCGGCTGAGTGAAGCGGACATCGCCGCCGGGTGGGCGCTCGCTTGCCAGACCCTGGTAAGCGGAGACTTGACCGTCTGGATACCCCCTGCTGAGGAGCGCGTCCTGAGGGCCGAAGCAGGGGACCGCGCCGAGAAGAGCGCTCCCGAGGTCGTCCTCTGCGAAGAGGCGGGTCCTCCTTGGGTGGCCGCCTACCCCCTGGCTGTGGAGCCGCCCTCGATGAGTGACAACACTCCCGATCTGGAGCGGGTACAGCGCGAGCTGGCTCGCCAGCATGGTCTGCGCGAGGTGCGTCCGACCCTGCCGGCTCTTAGCAAGCTACCAAGCGTGCTCCGCGATGGGGATTGGAAGGTTGCGGCCGTGGTCGAGCGAGGCGACTGGACCACTCCTGCCGGCCCGTCCCGGCTTCTCGATGTGCGTCCTACCCATACTGACCAGCGGGTCTTCGGGCTGGCCATCGATATCGGCACGACCACGGTCTGCGTCTACTTGGGCGATCTTAGCACCGGGGCTCTGGTCGCCCATGCCTCTGCCTTCAATGGGCAGATAGAGCGAGGTGAGGACGTCATTTCCCGCATCATCTACGCTCGTCAGCCGGAACGGGCCCAAGAGCTGAAAGAGCGGGTGGTGGGTACCATCAATGCTCTCATCGACAGCATGGTCGAGCGGGAGGGGCTGAGTCCCGACCAGATCGTGTGTGCCACGGTGGCTGGCAACACCACCATGACCCACCTCTTTCTGGGGCTGGAGCCCCATTACATCCGTCTGGAACCCTATATACCGGCGGCCGGGCGTTTTCCCCCGGTCCCGGCTGGTCAGCTGGGTCTTCACATGCACCCGGAAGGCCTGGTGGACTGTCTTCCTGCAGTGGGGGCCTATGTCGGTGGCGACATCACGGCGGGTGTGCTGCGCAGCGGGATGCATGAACAGGAGGCGGTCACCCTCTTCATCGACGTAGGCACTAACGGGGAGATGGTGCTGGGCAACGCCGACTGGCTCATCGCCTGCGCCTGCTCGGCCGGGCCCGCGTTCGAAGGGGCGGGAGCCGTGTCCGGTATGCCCGCAGTCCCTGGCGCCGTCGAGCAGGTGTGGATAGACCCCCGGACGTTGGAGCCCACTTGGACCACCATAGGCGGGGAGCCGCCTCTAGGTATCTGCGGCTCGGGGATGATCTCACTCCTCGGTGAGATGCTGGTCACCGGGGTGATAGACAAGAGCGGGCGGCTTGCCGCTGATGGTCGCAGTCCACGCATAAGGGTGAGTGAAGAAGGCCCTGAATATGTAGTGGCCTGGGCGGAAGCGACCGCCCGGGGCAGGGACATCGTTCTGACCGAGACCGATATCCAGAATCTGCTGCGAGCCAAAGCCGCTATCTATGCGGGCGCTACGGTCTTGTGCGAGAGTGTCGGTCTGGCTATCACCGATGTGGAGCGAGTCTTGATCGGCGGCGGTTTCGGCAAGCACATCGATGTGGAGAAGGCCATCCTCATCGGGCTGCTCCCCGACATGCCGTGGGAGCGTTTCACCTACTTGGGCAACACGTCCATACAAGGAGCATACCTGGCCCTCACCTGCCAGGAAGCTCGGGCCCGGGTGGACGAACTGGCCGCCAAGATGACCTACCTGGAGCTGAGTGCCGACAATCGCTTCATGGAAGCCTTCACATCTGCTCTCTTCATCCCTCACACCGATGAGAGTCTCTTCCCTTCGGTGCAGGAAAGTCTGGCCCGGGCGAGAGGTTCCGAGCCGGGCCCCGGAGCCCGCTCAGAGGGAAGCTCGGAGGGGGGCTCCGGTGACTGATACGCTGGCTGTGGTCGGCAAGGGGGGGACCGGCAAGACCACGTTTGCCGCTCTTACCATCAAGTTCTTGAGACAGACGGGGCTTACTCCCATTCTGGCGATCGACGCTGATCCCAGTGCCAATCTCAATCTAGCCTTGGGCATGGAACTCGGCCATACGGTCGGGCAGATACGCGAAGACACCCGCGACCGGGTGTCGGGCGGCACCTTCGAGCCGGGTGTCTCAAAGCCGGACTGGTTTGCGTACCAGGTGGAGCGCTGTGTGGTGGAGGGCGATGAGGTCGACCTGCTGGCCATGGGCAGGCCGGAAGGACCAGGCTGCTACTGTGCTGCCAACCACATGCTTCGTAGTGCCATAGACCGGCTAGGCAACAGCTACCGCTACGTGGTGATCGACAATGAGGCAGGGATGGAGCACATAAGCCGGCAGACCACCCGGGACGTCGACTGGTTGTTCATCATCAGCGACCCCTCGCAGCGCGGTCTGGCGGCTGCAGAGCAGATAGTGGCCCTGGTCGGTGCCTTGGGCACTCGGGTCCGGCGCATGGGCCTGGTCGTCAACCGCGTGGCAGGCGAGCTGCCCCCTGACTTTGCCAGACGGGTCGAGGCGTTGAGCGTCCCGCTGCTGGGGATTCTGCCGCAAGACCCGGAGATCGCAAGGCTGGATGCGGAGGGCCGTCCTTTGGTGGAGCTCAGTGAAGACTCCGGCCTCTATCTGGCCATAGCCGCCATCCTGCGAGAGTGTCTAAGCATACCTGAGCGGGTCTCAAGCCAAGGAGGGAGTAATGCTGATCATCGGTGAGAACATCCACATCATCGCTCCGGCAGTCAAGGAAGCTATCGCCAATCGCGACACTGCCGCCATCCAGCGACTGGCCAAGTCCCAGGTGGAGGCAGGAGCCCAGATGCTCGATCTCAATATCGGTCCGCAGAAGAAGGAGGGACCGGAGGTGATGCGCTGGCTAGTTCCGGCCATCCAAGAAGTGGTCGATGTGCCGCTCTCCCTGGACACCACCAATCTGGAAGCCATCAAGACCGGACTGGAACTGGTCAACAAGCCGGCCATTGTCAACTCCACTTCCGCCGAGCCCGAGCGGCTGGAGAAGGTTCCCCCGGTCGCGGCCGAATACGGTGCTGGCCTGGTCGCGCTCATGATGGGCAAAGGGGGCATCCCGGTCACGGCTGAGGAGCGGGTCCAAATAGCGATCGACTATCTCATTCCGCGGGCATTGGAAGTGGGGATACCGCTGGACAAGCTGTACCTCGATCCCCTGGCTATGACTGTGGCCGGGTGCCAGGAGTATGCGCCCCATGCGGTCGAGGCCATCCGCTATATCAAGCAAGGTATGGACCCGGCTCCCCTCACCACCATCGGGCTGAGCAATGTGTCCAACACAGTTTCGCCGGAGAAGCGCAGCCTAATCAACCGCACTTACCTGGTCATGCTTATGGCGGTCGGTCTGGACACCGCCATCGCCGACCCGCTGGATTCCGAGTTGATGGAGACTATCCGTATCATCGAACAGAGGGACGACTCTACCGGGGCGGGCGCGCTCTTGCTGAAGATCTACGATCGGACGGCTGCCATGGAAGAAGTCGAGCCCTCTGATGTGGACATGTCGGATCCGGACCAGGTCGCCATTTGGAAGACGCTGCAGGTGTTGCTCAACAGGGTGATCTTCACCGACTCTTACTTGCGCACCTGAGCCGGCGACGGCTCTTGCCTAACCGCTAGCAAGATGCTAGCGTGAGGCGCAGTACAGCGGACCACCTCAGTTCCCGGGGGGGAATGGGAACATGCCCGAGGAGGTTTTGTTGCGCCCAAGAAGGGGTGCGAGCGGTCGGGGGCCGCTCCGCCCCCACTTTACGCTGCGGGCCAAGTCTCGCGCTGAAGGCTCGCTAGGCTGTCTTGCGCCCGCGATGTCCACGACCCAGGGCTGGCTCTACAGGACGTCGACGTCACGGAATGTCTCAAGGAGCCGGTCTGGCCAAGGAGCCGGTCTGACCAGGCCAGACCTCGCCCACCCCCATCTCTTCCTCGTGTCACTTGCCCGGGTTTCAGCTTGCTCTGGGCAAGTTGGTGTCTGTGCTGTGTCCTTGCCGTGTCGTCGCTTATGAGCGCAAGGGGGGATGTATGAGGACAGGAGTGTTCATCGTCCAAGCCAATGAAGAAGGTCTCGAAGGTGTCAACCTCCATGCAGTGGAGTTGTACGCCGCCAATCTTCCGCATGTAGAGAAGGTTAGAAACTTGGGGGTCCGTCCTCGTTTGGACCCCCTTGCCCTGGCTGAGGAGATCAAGGCCAGCGGGCTGGAAAGAGTGGTCATCGCCGGCGATTCGCCGGGCTTCTTCAAACCCGTGTTCACTCGGGCCATGGCCCTCGCCGGCGCGGACACTGACGAGGTCAGGCTGGCTTCTTTTCGGGAGCACGGGGCGACCGGGATGGGTACACCGAGGGCGGAGTCGATCGTCGCCTGCGCTGTCTATGGCGTGCCCTTCCCGCTTGCCGCCCGGCCGGGGACGACGGCCACCGTGCCCGGGACCTTGATAATCGGCGGGGGAGTCGCGGGTATCCAAGCCGCTTTGGAGATAGCGGATGCCGGCAAGCCGGTCTACCTGGTGGAGCGTCAGCCCACCATCGGGGGGCACATGGCCATGTTCGACAAGACCTTCCCCACTCTCGACTGCGCCGCCTGCATCCTGACTCCCAAGATGGTTGCCGTGGGACAACACGAGATGATCGATCTCATGACCTATTCCGAGGTCGAGGACATCAGTGGTTCGCCGGGGCACTACAAGGTGCGGGTGCGTAAGAAAGCCCGCCATGTGGACATCGAGGCCTGTGTGGCCTGCAACACCTGCAGCGAGGTCTGTCCCCGCTCGGCCTCGAGCGAATTCGATTCGGGCATAGCCGCGCGTAAGGCCATCTACATCCCCTTCCCCCAGGCGGTGCCCAACGCCTATGTCTTGGACGAGGCTTCCTGCCTGTACTTCGAGAGTGGCGGTGAGAAGTGCGGGGTCTGCGCTAAGAAATGCCCGAAGGAATGCATCGACCTCACGGAGAAGGACCAGATCGTCGAATTCGAAGTCGGCAACGTGGTTATCGCCACCGGCTACGACGTGTACGACGCCACCAAGATCGAAAGGTACGGCTACGGGAAGTTCCCCAACGTGATCACTGCTCTCGAGTTCGAGCGCATAACCAACGCCTCTGGGCCCACCGGGGGCAAGATAGTGACCAAGGTGCTCAGGCACAACAAGCGCAAGAAGGTCGACGAGTGGGTGCTCGATCCCGAAGGGCCTCCGCCGAACCGGGTGGCCATCATCCACTGCGTGGGATCGCGGGACGCTCAACACAACCCTTACTGCTCCCGGGTGTGCTGCATGTACTCGCTCAAGTTCGCTCACCTGGTCCGGGAGAAGCTTCCTGAAGCCACTTGCTACGAGTTCTACATCGATATGCGGGCGTTCGGCAAGGGTTACGAAGAGTTCGCCGAACGCATCCAGGCGGAAGGGACCTATGTAGTGCGTGGACGCACCGCCCGTATCGTGGAAGAGAACGGACAGATGGTCCTCAAGGGCGAGGACATCGTACAGGACCGCATGGTGGACATGCCGGTGGATCTGGTCATCCTGGCCGTGGGTCTGGTGCCCGCGCGCGGAAGTGACCGGTTGGCCGCCATGCTCGGGATAGCTCGGGATGAAGACGGCTGGTTCAGCGAGCTCGACTACAACTCTGATCCTACCGACACCGAGCGTGGCGGAGTGTTCGTGGCTGGAGCTTGTCAAGCTCCCAAGGATATCCCGGACACCGTCGCTCAAGCTTCGGCGGTGGCCGCCGGCGTACTGAAGAGCGTGAACACCGGCCGCGGGCTCGACAGCCGGGCCGACCTGTCGCTAAGTGAGATCGAGGCTCGCGCGCGTAGCCTCGCCCGAGTTTGAGGAGGCCAAGTATGGCGATACGAGTCAACCCCAAACTCATCGACGAACTGGAGGTATACGGGGCGGAAGACGTCCAGAACTGCTACCACTGTGGTAACTGTTCGGCCGTCTGCCCGTTCTCCAAGGAGCCCTACATCTTTCCGCGGCGGCCTATGCGGTACCTGCAGATGGGCCTGGAAGATAAGCTGAAGGGCAGCCTTGAGCCTTGGCTCTGCTACTACTGCGGGCAGTGCTCTGAGGAATGCCCGCGAGGAGCCGAGCCCGGGGAGACCATGATGTCACTACGGCGCTGGCTGACCAGCAAGTACGACTTCACCGGGATTTCCAGGGCGTTCTACAAGTCGGGGAAAGTCGAGCTGTTCACAGTGATCGGGGCGGCGCTTCTCACCGCTCTGGGCTTCGTGTTGTGGGCAGTACTGCGCGGAGGTGACATCAACAGCTACGACGGCCCGAACGCGTTCTTGCCCGCCGCGAGCATCCACATCTTCGACTGGGCACTGGCGGGAGTGCTGTTGGCCCTCCTCCTCACCAACTGCGGCCGCATGTGGTGGTTCACCCTCGGGCGCGACAAACAACTACGCACACCGTTCTGGCTATACCTTAAGAAACTGTATCTCTTGCCCCTCCATTTCGTGACCCAGAAGCGGTTCGCCACGTGTGAGCGAAAGCGTCCGTGGGCCGTCCATCTGGCGCTGGTGGTGAGTTACCTCATCATGCTGGTACTCATCATGTTCTTCCTTGACCTCATGTGGTCTGGTCCCGAGATCGACTGGCGGGTACACGTGTTCGGTTACATCGCGACCGTAGGCCTACTGGGGACGACCATCTTCGCCCTGAGGGCGCGTCTCAAGAAAGCCGAGCCCCTCTACGCCCATTCGCATGAGACGGACTGGATATTCCTGATCCTCCTGATCTTCGCCGCTTTCACCGGGATCCTGCAGCACATCCTTCATCGCGTCGGGTTCGACGCAGCGGCCAACGTGACCTACATCGTCCATCTCATGGGAGTGGTTCCCATGCTGGGTCTGGAGGTGCCTTTCAGCAAGTGGTCCCACCTGGCCTATAGGCCTTTGGCCATGTACTTCTCCGCCATCCGGGCCGAGGCTAAAGAACGGGCAGAAAAAGAGGCGGTCGAGCCGACCCTGGCCGCGCAACCGGTAGCCTAGGGGTGATGATATGGAAGAACAAAGAATCGGCGTTTATGTCTGCCAGTGCGGCACCAACATCGCGAAGGTGGTCAATTGCGAAGAAGTGGTGCGCGCACTCTCCGAGCAGCCTGGGGTGGTGGTGGCTAAGACCTACAAGTACATGTGCTCCAACCCCGGGCAGGAGATGATCATCGCTGACATCCAGGAACATGGTCTCGACCGGATAGTGGTGGCAGCCTGTAGTCCCCGGATGCACGAGCCCACCTTCCGGAAGGCCATACAGACTGCGGGTCTGAATCCCTACTTCGTGGAGATGGCCAACATCCGCGAGCAGTGCAGCTGGGTGCACGATGACCCTCAGGTAGCTACGGACAAGGCGCGCGCCCTGACCTTCGGCGCACTCCACCGCGTAGCCAAGCATGAGCCGTTAGAGCGGATGTCGGTGGAGATGTGCCCCGACGTGTTGGTGATCGGCGGCGGTGTCTGCGGGATGACCGCCGCCTTGGAGCTGGCCGACGGGGGCAATCACGTCTATCTGGTCGAGCGAGAGGGCACTCTGGGCGGGAACGTGGCCCGGGTGGACCTTACTGCTCCCTACCTCGATTCGGCTCGTGACCTTATCACCGCTCTGGTCACACGGGTCGAGGAACACAAGCGCATCGACGTGTTGGTCCACTCCCAGGTCAGCTCGCTCGAGGGTTTCGTCGGTAACTTCACGGCCACGGTGGAAACCATTTGGGGCGACGGAGCCTCTGTCAGTCAGTTCCGGGTGGGCAACGTGGTGGTCGCTACCGGGTACAAGGAGTTCGACGCCTCCCGGGTGGTCCACTACGGGTATGGGAAGTTGCCCAACGTCATCACCTCCTTCGAGTTCGAGAAGATGCTGAGAGCGGGCCGTATCCAGACCAAAGAGGGCAAGATCCCGCAGTACGTGGCCATCATCCACTGCGTGGGCAGCCGCAGCAAGGAGTTCCACACCTACTGCTCACGCGTGTGCTGCATGACGGCTCTCAAGTATGCGCATGAGGTGAAATCGGCAATCCCCAACTGCTACGTGAGCGATGTGTACATCGATATGCACGCCTTCGGCAAAGGCCACGAGGACTTCTACAAGCGGGGATCGGAAGCCAAGACCCTCTTCCTGATGTACGCAAAGAACGACCATCCGGTCATCCGCAAAGCCGGTCCGGGTGATGACTGCGAGATGCTCATCGAGGTCAACGAAAAGCTCTCCGGGGAGCAGATCGAGATTCCGGCCGATTTGGTGATACTGATGGTCGGTATGGAGGCTCGGGAGGACTCCGACGCGGTGGCTCGTCTGGTCAACATCAGCCGCGACAAGGATGGCTGGTTCATCGAAAGTCATCCCAAGCTCGATCCGGTGGCCACTACCACCGACGGGATCTACATAGCGGGCGTGTGTGCTGCCCCCAAGGACATCCCCGATACGGTGGCGCAAGCCCGGGCTGCCGCTGGGCGTATCTTGGCCAAGACTATCCGCGGGAGCATCGAGATCGATGCTGTGTTTGCGGAGATCGACGAGGACAAGTGCTCCGGCTGCAGGGTCTGCAATGCACTTTGTCCGTACTCGGCCATTACGTATGACGCGAGCAAGAAGAAGAGCACGGTCATCAGTGCTGTGTGTAAGGCTTGTGGGGCTTGTGTGGCCGCCTGTCCGTCGGGAGCGATAAAGGCCCGTCACTTCACTGACAGCCAGATATTCGCGCAGATCGAGGGGGTGCTGACATGAGCTACGAACCCAAGATAGTGGGGTTTCTCTGCAATTGGTGCTCCTACACGGGAGCCGACCTGGCTGGCACCAGCCGCGTGCACTACGCGCCCAACATCCGCATCATACGAGTGATGTGCTCAGCCCGGATCGATCCGACCTTTGTGCTCAAAGCGTTGCGTGAAGGGGCCGACGGGGTGCTCATCTGCGGTTGCCATCCCGGCGACTGCCACTATTCCGAGGGCAATTACAAGATGATGCGCCGCTACCCCTTGCTCAAGAAGATGCTGACCGATTTCGGTATCGAGCCGGCGCGGGTGCGGCTGGAATGGGTCAGTGCCAGTGAGGGGCAACGCTTTGCTGAAGTGGTGAACGACATGACGCAACGGGTGCGCGAACTCGGTCCCAGTCCTATCCAGCAGACACTCGCTCAAGACATGGCGGAGAGGTGAGCGATGGCCGATAAGAAATTGCAGATCGCGTTGTATTGGGGCGCGGCCTGCGGGGGTTGTGATGTAGCCGTACTCGACACCAACGAGTTCATCCTCGATGTGGCGGCCGTGGCTGACATCCGGCTGTGGCCCATCGCAGCCGATGGCAAGTACAAGGATATCGAGGCCATGGCTGACGGAGAGTTGGACCTAGCCATATTCAACGGCGGCGTTCGCAACTCTGAGAACGAGCACATCGCCCATCTTCTCCGGCAGAAGAGCAAGCTACTAGTGGCTTTCGGCTCTTGCGCCTACATGGGAGGCATCCCCGGTCTGGCCAATCTCACCTCTCGGGAAAAGATCCTGGAGACCGCCTATCGGCGTAACCCCTCGATCGAATGGGGCAACCGGGTGGTGCCGCAGCCCGAGACCAAGCTGAACGGTAAAGAGCTGGAAATTCCGAAGTTCTACCGGCGGGTATACAAACTCGATCAGGTGGTCGATGTCGACTATTACATCCCAGGCTGCCCCCCCCAACCTGACCGGGTGCGGGAGACCCTACTCGCTATAGTGAAGGGCGAGCTCCCGCCCAAGGGCTCTGTAGTGGGAGCCTTCGACCACGCTCTCTGCGAGGATTGCCCCCGGACCAAGAACGAAAAGAAGGTCAAGAAGTTCTATAGACCGTGGGAGATCAAGGCCGATCCCGACACCTGTCTTCTGGAGCAAGGGGTGCTTTGCTGTGGAGTGGCCACGCGCTCCGGTTGCGGTGTGCGTTGTCCGACCAGCGGCATACCTTGCCGCGGTTGCTACGGGCCTCCTCCCGGGGTCACCGATCAGGGTGCCAAGCTGGCCAGTGCCGTTGCTTCCATAGTGGACAGCAAGGATCCGAACGAAATCGAAGAGATCCTGGCAGGACTGCCTGACTTCACCAGTTTTGCCTATCGCTACGGTGTCGCCGCCTCGCTTCTGCAAAGGAGCTACCGACAATGACCAAGACCATCGTCATCGATCCCATCACCAGACTCGAGGGTCACGGCAAGATCTCGATCTTCTTGGATGATCAGGGAGCAGTCGAGGACTGTTACTTCCAGATACCCGAATTCCGTGGGTTCGAGCAGTTCGTAGTCGGCCGGCCCCTGGAGGAGTTGCCTCGCATAGTCACCCGCATCTGTGGGGTATGCCCGGCGAGTCATCATATGGCGAGCGCCAAGGCGGTCGACGCCTGCTTCGGCAACGAAGTGGCGCCGGTCGCCCACAAGTTGCGCGACATGTACTACAACGCCCATTACATCCACAGCCACACGGCTCATTTCTATGCCTTGGCGGCGCCGGACTTTGTCATGGGACCGGACGCGGACCCCGCGGTGCGGAACATCTTGGGCGTGGTAGGCAAGGTGGGTTTGGAGATCGGGGGCAAGGTCATCCGCTGCCGAGGTCTCGCCCAAGAGATCCAGCGCGTCATCGGCGGCCGTAACACCCAGGACATCTGGTGTTTGCCGGGAGGCGTGGCCAAACCGCTCAAACCCGAAGAGCTGGAGCAGATCAAACCCTGGGTGGAGGAACTCTATGACTTCACCGTGTTCAGCCTGCAGCTTTTTGCCGACGTGGTCTTGAACAACCCTCAGTACGTGGAGCTGATTCTGAGAGGCCCTTACACCCTCGACGTTCACAGCATGGGGCTGGTGGACGACAACAACGCTCCCAACTTCTACCACGGCAAGGTCAGGGTAGTGGACTACGAGGGCAACGAGATCCACAAGTACGAACCCAAGGACTACGCCGAATACGTGGCTGAGCACGTAGAGCCGTGGTCGTATCTCAAGTTCCCCTTCCTGAAGAAGCGCGGGTGGAAGGGCTTCGTGGAGGGTATCGACACCAGCATCTACTGTGCCACGCCTTTGGCGCGTCTGAATGTGGCGGATCGCATGGCTACTCCACGGGCCCAGGAAGCCTTCGAACAGATGTATGCGACGCTGGGTGGTCACCCCAGTCGGGCTCTTCTCGCCCAACATTGGGCTCGGCTGATCGAAATGGTCCAGAATGCGGAGACCTTGAAGGCCTACTGTGCCGATCCGGAGATCACCAGCGACCAAGTGCGCGTCATCCCGCGGACCATCACCGGCGAAGGTGTGGGCATCGTTGAAGCTATGCGCGGGACACTTACCCATCATTACACTTGTGATGAACAGGGTATATGTACCAGCGCCAACTTGATCGTAGGGACGACCAACAACAACGCTCCTATCCACATGGTGACCAAGAAGGTGGCTCAGGCGCTGATCAAGCCCGGCGTGGAGCCGGACCAGGGGCTACTCAACATGATCGAGATGGCCTTCCGCGCCTTCGATCCTTGTTACAGCTGTGCGACTCACAGTCTGGGCAAGATGCCGCTCGAGGTCATCATCTACCGGGGCGGAGAGTTGGTCAAGACGATCAAGCGCAACTGCTGAGCCGCGCGAGCACCGAAGCAAAGAAAGCCCGAGGCCAGGGCGGTGCCGTCGTCGGCGCCGCCCTGGCCTCACTAGCGGAAGGGGGACAAGATGGTGGGCATCGAAGACGTCAGGTGTTGTGAGCTTTTCAAAGACTTGAACGAGAGAGAGCTGGAGGAGGTGGCCAAGATAGCCACCATCGAGAAGCGAGGCGCCGGGACGCGCATCATCCGGGAGGGTACGCCGGCCGGGGCCCTCTACCTGCTCAAGGAAGGCAAAGTAGTGGTCCGCATGAGCAGCCGCGATGGGCATGAGGTCAACGTCGATGAGCTGGGGCCCGGAAACGTCTTCGGCTGGTCGGCGGTACTGGATGACCAGTTGTTCCGGGCGGACATCTGGGCCCTTGAGGACTGCACTATCGTAGTGGTGGATGGCGACAAGCTCAAGAAGTTGTTCGATGCCAATAACCACATCGGCTACCGGGCGGTGCGGATGATCGCGGGTATCGTGGCTGACCGCCTCGAGAAGCTCCGCTCTCGCCTGGTCGACCAGCCGTTCTCAAAGCAGTACCTGGCACCCACCCGTGCCGCGGCCATTCCGGCGACGAGCGAGAAGAGCGAGATGCGGACCATGCCTTGTCCGGAATGCTCGACGCCGAACCGTCCCTTCGCCGTGGTCAACGAGACCGAACAGTATCGCTGCAAGAAGTGCGGCATGGTCTATTACTCGCCGGTAGGTTGCGAGACGGGACCGGTGGTACCGAGCGTGGAGAAACCCGCCGAAGCGGCAGCTCTGGGTGAGAACTGGATGGCCTCCACCCCTGCGAGTGACTGACGAATCGCCTCCAGCTCTGCGCGTGACTGACGGAAAGCCTCCATCCCTACAAGTGGCTGGCCTCCGGGGAAATGCAGATGGGTTCGTCCAGCAGGGCAAGAGCTTGGGCCAGTATCTCGTCAGCGATGCGGGGATAGCGGGACTCGAGCAGGGGGGTCATCTGTTCCGAGAACGTGATGTTGTCGATTATCTCCACGGCGAAGATGTGGATGTTCTCCGGGCGGGGTATGTGGGCTCCCAGGAGTCGGCCGAGCTCAAGAGCCGTGGTAAAGTTCGCGTCGTGGATGTTGGTCAGATTCAAGGTCTCGCGAAACGACTCCCCGGTCATGCGGTACCACGTGCCGGGCGGACCGCCGCCTCCTTTGATGGCGTCGAACACGATGAGCCGATCGTAGCCTTGGATCACGTCGAGCAGCTCGAGTCCGCCTACCGAGCAGTCGACCACGTAATGCACATGGGGACGCTCTCCTGCCCGGACTTGGCACTCCCGGGCAAGCCGTATCCCCACAGCGTCGTCGCTGAGAATAGGGTTGCCCATGCCTAGGACGAGGGTCTCACCTGCTTGCATGATGCCCATATTAGCGTGGGAGTTTCGATGGCGCTGTTCTTTTGGGCTCCTTGGGGAGGCCTCATGCATGAGCTGAGCATCGCTCTTGCTCTTGTCGAACAGGTGGAAGCGGTGAGAGCCGCGCATGGCGAGCGGCCGGTCGTGGCGGTAGGGGTGCGGATCGGAAGCTGGCGCGCGGTGGTCCGGGAAAGTCTTGCCTTCTACTACGAGGCCGTCACCCGGGGTACTCCGCTCGAAGGTTCGCGACTGGAGGTGGACACGGTGCAAGCCACTGCCGCCTGCCGCGCCTGCGGCGAGCGGTTCGAAGTGGAAGGGCCGTTCTTGATCTGCCCCCGGTGCGGTGCGGTGGGGGGCGAGCTCCTGAGTGGTGATGAGTTGGAGCTGGTGAGCGTAGAGCTGGAGGACTAGCTGTAATGCCCTCACACCTTGTTGACAAGGAACAGCCAGGGAGACAAGCCTCTCAGTGCGGTATGGGGTCGCTGCTGATTGTAATAGGTGAGCCACTTGGGAAGAAGTGCGTGG
>CAKZRW010000095.1 GCA_937148845.1 uncultured Actinomycetes bacterium
GCCTACCGGGAAGATGACCGGGAGTCCCCTCACCGCCACGAAACTGATCAGGGCCCCGATGGTACCCGACTGAGAGTTGCTAGCCAGCACCCCGACATTGCCCTGCGGATCCACAGCGTTGGCGCCCTTGATCACCACATCACCGGGTCCGAAGGAATCGAAGAAGGGCAGAGGCTCCATGTCTACCCGCTCGCCTTTCACGAAGAAGCGGGCCACCTCGCGGTCTTCTTTGACGCTGGTGGTGAGCATCCCCTGTGCCACCATGCCTATGCAGTAGCGATAGGGCGGGATCTTCTCCCCGGTAAGCTCTTCCAGCACCAGAGCGTTGGTGGAACAGGTGGCGACCGCGATGCGGCCGTTCTTGAACGCATGTTGAACCTCGGGCAGCCTGGCTACGGTCTTGGCCAGGAGACGCCTCGACTCTGAAGGGTTTAGCACTACCGTCGCCTGCTTGATGCGGCTCGCATCCTCCAGGTCGTACTTGACCGGGTAGAACATGTCTGCCTCCCATCCTGTTTCAAGGGATTCCAGAATCGACTTTCAACAGGGTAGCCTTACCGGCGGGTCCAGACAACCACCCAGCGCGTCACACTGCCCCCCGGAGAGGCAGCCGATTCCCGGGCGTTTGCATCTGGCCTCTGGCCTGTATGCGTGTATCCGCATATACGTGATAATATTGAGAGCGCCGCGGAGGGGGAGACCCGCACCCGTGACCCCCGGCGGAAGCTGCCACTGCAGACCGCGACCAAGGGGGCGCGCAGCCAAATGAAGAGACTCTCTTTTCTGGACCGGTTTCTCACCCTGTGGATCTTTCTGGCCATGGCCATCGGAGTCGGCGTAGGCTACCGGTGGCCACAGGTAGGCAAGGCCATCCAAGCCGCTTCCATAGGCACCACTTCCATCCCCATCGCTATCGGGCTCATCGTCATGATGTACCCGCCCCTTGCCAAAGTGCGTTATGAGGACATGGGCCACGTGTTCCGCAACTGGCGGGTCCTCGGCCTCTCCTTGGTCCAGAATTGGGTCATAGGCCCTATTCTCATGTTCTTCCTCGCCGTGCTGCTCCTTTTCGACATGCCCGGGTACATGCAGGGGCTCATTCTTATCGGCCTGGCCCGCTGCATCGCGATGGTCATCGTTTGGAACGAGCTGGCCAAAGGCGACACCGAGTATGCTGCCGGTCTGGTGGCCTTCAATTCCGTGTTCCAGGTGTTTTTCTACTCTGTCTACGCTTACATCTTCCTAACCGTGTTGCCAGGCTGGCCGGGCCTGGAACAGACCCGCGTCGACGTGAGTATGGCGGAGATCGCCAAGAGTGTAGGCATCTACCTGGGCATCCCATTCGCGGGTGGCATCATCACCCGCTTCTCGCTTCTTAGGTTCAAGAGCAAGGATTGGTACCACCGCGAGTTCATCCCGCGCCTCAGCCCGATCACCCTCATCGCCTTGCTCTTTACCATCCTAGTCATGTTCTCCCTCAAGGGCGACGTGATCATCGAGCTGCCCCTCGACGTGGTCCGCATAGCCGTACCACTCCTGGTCTACTTCGTCCTCATGTTCTTCATCAGCTTCTATCTGGGTAAGCGGGTGGGAGCCGACTACTCGCGGAGCGCCACGCTCTCCTTTACGGCCGCCTCCAACAACTTCGAGCTCGCCAACGCTGTCGCCATCGCAGTCTTCGGCTTGAACTCGCCCCAAGCCTTTGCCACCGTCATCGGGCCGCTGGTCGAGGTGCCGGTGCTCATCGGGCTGGTGAACGTGGCTCTGTGGTTCCAGCGCAAGTACTGGCCGGCGACCGCCCCTGCCGCATCGGTGGCGACCAGCTCTGAGGTAGCCGCCACTTGCGGTCTTCCGGGCAGCAAGACGAGCGCCCCTGCGGCGGGGATGGATCTTGGCTGCCCCACCGTGCTGACCCACCCCCGGCTCGGTGAGCGACAGCCCGACCAACCTTGAACAACTGCCGGACGACAGTCAACGACACTTGGTGACATGATGACCGAACCCGGAGACTGCGAAGACTGACTACAAAGACCGACAAGAAGGAGCCAAGATGACCTTCGACCGAGTCAACCCGGACCCGGAGACCGTCCGCAACGCGGTGCGCGGCCGTTACGCCGCGATCGCCGATCGGGCCGGCGGCGCCGGCAAGGTACCCGAAGAGTCTCCCCCGGTCGACTTCACCCCCGTGGCGAGCAGCACCTCTCGGGCTCCTAGCGCCTCCAGGGCTTGCTGCGCCCCTTCTAGTTGTAATGCCCGCTGACATTGTTGACAGAAAGAGAGCCTTCATGTTCGGTTGGGGGTGG
>CAKZRW010000096.1 GCA_937148845.1 uncultured Actinomycetes bacterium
GACCGAGCGGGTGGTCATCCCCCCGGCCGACCAGCTCGAGGTGGTCGACCGCAAGAAACCCACAGGTCCGCCCAGCAGGTACCGCCCTTTCCGACCCGACAAGAACGGAGTAGCGCCCATGGCCACATTCGGCGCTGGCTACCGCATACACGTCACTGGTCTCACCCATGACGAACGTGGTTATCCCGTCATGAACGAGATAGCCCAGCAACAGCTGGTCGATCGCTTGGTGCAGAAGATCCGCAAGAACGTCGACAAGATAATCCGCTATGACAGCGTCATGTTGGATGACGCCGAGGTGGCGGTGGTGGCGTATGGCATCAGCGCCCGCTCCGCCAAGCGAGCAGTGGCGGAGGCCAGAGCTCAGGGTATCAAGGCCGGCCTGCTCAAGCTGGAGACCATATGGCCGTTCCCCGAAAAGGTGGTACGCGACCTGGCCGGGAGAGTACGCGGTCTGGTCGTGGCGGAGATCAATTACGGCCAGATGGTCCTGGAGGTCGAACGCTGCGTCGCGGGACTCTCTCCGGTGCGGTTGGTGCGGCATGCCGGCGGCGCCATCATCCGCCCGGACGCGATCCTGGAGGCTCTCCAGCAACTGTCGAGAGGAGTGACAGTATGAAGACCCCAACCGAGACGACCACTCGTCTTCGGCGTCAGACGCGGGCCCGCCCTAAGGCCCATCCTCACGACCACCTGCTGCGGACCGATCGCATGCCCCACATCTGGTGTCCCGGCTGTGGCATCGGTACCGTGTTCGGCTGCTTGCTCACCGCCATCGAGAAATCGGGGCTACCTTTGGACGACATCGCCATCGTCTCGGGCATCGGCTGTACGGGGCGGATGGCGGGATACCTGAACCTGGACTCCTTTCACACCACCCACGGCAGAGCCATCCCTTTCGCCACTGGACTCAAGCTAGCCCGCCCCCAGGGGACGGTCTTGGTGGCCTCTGGAGACGGCGACCTTTTCGCCATCGGCGGTAACCATTTCATACATGCGGCTCGCCGCAATATCGATTTGACCGTCATCTGTGTCAACAACCTCAACTACGGGATGACGGGCGGCCAGGTGGCCCCTTCTACCCCGTTCGGGGCCAGGACCACCACCACTCCCGTGGGCAACATCGAGGAGCCGTTCAATTTCTGCTCGCTGGCTGCGGAGTGCGGGGCCACCTACGTGGCGCGCTGGACCTCTCTTCACGCGCGCTGGCTCACCGACTCGCTCGTGGAAGCCATGACCAAGAAGGGCTTTTCGTATGTGGAAGTGCTGGCGCCTTGTCCCACCACCTTCGGCCGCCGGAATCGCTTGGGCAGCGGAGCCGACCTTGCCCGGTTCTTTCATGAGCGGTCGGTCATCCGCAACGGGATAGACCCGCGTGAAGCGGTGCTCGACTTTGAGAAGCACCTGGTGGTCGGCAAGTTCGTGGACAGCACAAGGCCTACCTTCCTGGACAACTACGAGCTGGTGCGCCGGCGTGAAGTGGGCGAGTGGCCTTTCCGCGAAGAGCACACCCCTCATACTTCCGGCAGAGCGCACAACTAGAGGGAACATGAACGCCAACGGAGAAATAGAGATCCTCATCTCCGGCTTCGGAGGACAAGGCATCGTGCTCACAGGGAGCATCCTGGGCAAGGCAGCCACCTTGCACGACCAGAAGCATGCCACCATGGTCCAGTCTTATGGCCCGGAAGCACGGGGTGGTTCCTGTTCCTCACAAGTGATGATCAGCGATCGGGAGATCCTTTACCCCTACGTGGAACGGCCGGACATCCTGATCACCATGAGCCAGGAAGGCTTCGACAAGAACATAGCCAGTCTGTCACCGGGCGGACTCTTGCTTTGGGACACCGACCTGGTGCGTGTGGACGGCCTGGATCCCTCCCTGCGGGCTTACCACATCCCCGCCACCCGCTTTGCTCAGAAGCTCGGCAACAAGATGATGGCCAACATAGTCATGCTGGGCTTCCTTTCGGCCCTGTGCGACGTCGTGGATGCGGACTCTCTGCGCGAGGCCGTCCTTGGCTCCGTCCCCCCCAAGACCAAGGAGGCCAATGCCGCCGCCTTCGAGCGGGGACGCGAATACGGGCAGGCTATCCAGCGCAGCCGGGCCAAGCTGCAGACGCACCCTGAGGAAACATGACCAGAGCGACCGCTGTGGATCACGCCACGGGGGGAGTGCTGCTACTCGGTTCCGGGTTCGGGGCCCTCAAGGTGGCGGAGGACCTGGCCCAGGCCGGGGTCGCCGTCATCTGGGCTACCAGGGCTCACCACTTCCTGGAGCTTCCCCGCAATATGGAGCGGGACCCGGAGTGGCCCGCGGATCTGGACTTCCAGTTCCGACCTCTCTACCTGCGAGTCACCCGCCATCCCTTGGTCACCCCCCTTACTCAGGCCCGAGTGCTTTCCCTTGCTCCTATCACCGAGGGCTTTGAGGCGGTACTAGAGCAGGACCCTATCTACATCGACTACGACCTGTGCACCGGCTGCGACCGTTGCGTCGAGGTATGCCCCCTCACCGCTCAAAACCGCCTTCCCCTGTCGCGTACGCCTGCTTATTGCCCCTCCCGGGCTCTTGAGCTCGACAAGCGGACCACTCCGCCCTGCAGGGTGGAGTGCCCCCTGGGTATTAACGTCCAAGCCTACCTGGCCTTGACCGCTGCGGGACGCTATCAGGAGGCGCTGGCGGTCATCCGCGAGGACAACCCGCTGCCGGGGGTTTGCGGGCGCGTGTGTCACCATCCCTGCGAGGCCACTTGCCGCCGAGGAGAGCTGGACGAACCGGTCTCTATCTGCGCGGTCAAGCGCTTCTTGGCCGACAAGGAGCTCCAGGGCAGGGGGAACAGCGCAGGGCAAGCGACCGCGCGGAACAGGCAAAAGAGCACCGCCCGACTGGGCCGGGTGGCCATCATCGGAGCTGGCCCTGCCGGCCTCACCGCCGCGTACTATCTGGCCCGCGAGGGGTTCCGCCCCACCATCTTCGAGGCCCTTCCCGCCGCGGGCGGCATGCTCCGCTGGGCCATCCCCGCCTATCGTCTGCCCCGCGAGGTACTTGATGCGGAGGTCGAGGCCATCGTGGCTGCGGGTGTAGAGCTCCGGCTCGGTACACGAGTGGGCCCAGATGTCAGCCTGGAAGAGCTGGAGCGCGATTTCGACGCCGTCCTGGTCGCCACAGGAGCACAGCGAAGTGCTCCGTTCACCGTACCGGGGGCTGAGGCCCAGGGCTGCTACGGCGCGCTTGAGTTCCTGCGGGCCTTCCATCAGGGAGAACCGTTGACGCTCGGACAGCGAGTGGCCGTCGTGGGGGGAGGTAACTCGGCCCTAGACGCAGCCCGTACAGCCCTGCGCCTAGGGGCCGAGGTCACTGTCTTCTATCGCAGATCCTGCGAAGACATGCCGGCCTTCCCGGCAGAGATCGAGGCTGCCCGGTCCGAAGGCGTCCGCTTCGAGTTCCACACCTCTCCTGTGCAGGTTCTTGTGGCCAAAACTGAGCACGAGGGGACTCCACGCGTGGTCGGACTCGAGCTGATCAGGATGCGACCCGGTGAAGAAGACGGGAGCTGTCGGCCAAGCCCGACGCCCATACCCGGTTCCGAGTTCCAGGTGGAGGTAGACGCGGTCATCTACGCCCTGGGCCAAGTGGCCGACCACGATTTCCTGCGCCTCCTGCCAGGCTGGGACGAAACCCGAGGCGTGGTCGCGGTGGACTCTGCCTTGCAACTTGGGCGACCGAAGTTCTGGGCGGCTGGGGACGTGGTGGCGGGCCCTTCCAGGGTGGTGGAGGCGATGGCTCAAGGCAAGAGGGCAGCCAAAGCCATCTGTGAACGACTCACCGGTCGGTCCAGTGGGATCCCGGAGGTCCCCGTCCGGCCCAGGGGCCGCGGAGACCATCTCCCCATCAGCGACGAGCTACCCCAGTTGCCCCGCCAGGAAGCCGCCTTACGCCAACCCCGGGTGAGGCGCCGAGACTTCCAGGAGGTGGATCTCGGACTGACCGAAGACCAGGTTCTGGCTGAGGCCCGACGGTGCTTGCAGTGCAGCGGCTGCTGCGAGTGCCTCAGTTGCGTCGACGCCTGTGCTGACATCGGGGCCATCGATCATGGGAAGCAGGCGGAGCGCTTCGAGTTCCGCCCGGCGGCGGTGATCGTCGCCGACGATAGTGAGTTGCCCCCCGGACGGCAGCCGCAATCCCCACGGCTCTTCGCCTTGGGCGCGGTCGGTACTGACCTTATGAAGGCCATGGTGGAGGGAAGCGCGGCGGCGGGGCGGGCCCTGGCCGTGGCCCGCCCCGCCGCCCGCTCCCTCCAAGCCCGGAGACGCCCCTCTGCCCGCGGCCGCGAGAGCAGCCAAGAGACCAGGCTTGGTGTATTCCTCTGCACTTGCAACGGTACCCTTGCTCCGGCCGCGGTCCTGGACCGCATCCTTGAGATGGCCCGACGTGTTCCCGAGACCGTCCACAGCCAGCTACTCGTCTCCGCTTGCCATCCACAGGGCGCCGCCACCATCGCAGAGACCGTGCGCAGCCAGGGCCTCAACCGAGTGATCCTGGCGTCCTGCGCTTGCTGTCCCCTCGAGTTCCAATGCATATCCTGCAACGACCAGCGCAACCGTGCTCGCCTTCATCTGTTCGACGAACAGGGTCTGGACCGCTCCCTTTTCGAGATGGTCAACTTGCGGGACTGTCTGGCCGGAGGCCGTCTGAGTCAAGAGGACCTAGTGCGCAGAGCCCGGGACATGCTTCACGGTGCTCTCATCCGGATGCGCTACCTGGGACCGCTGCGGCAGGGAGTGACCGAGATCGGCAAGGAAGTCCTCATCTTGGGAGCTACGACTATTGGCATGAGCGCGGCTCTCAACCTGGACCTGCAAGGCTTTCGGGTCCGCCTCGTGCACAAGTGCAGCCTCGCTGACACCTCCCCCGCCGAGACAGCCCCCGCCGAGGCTGCCCCCCTCCAGACCGCCCCCGCCGGCCTTGCAAACACTCTTCGCACACACGTACAGACGATCCGGGGCCAACGCTTCTCTGAAACGAGCTCGGAGACAGCAGAAGATCAGGGGCAGCTCACCGCCGCCCTGGCAGCGAGTGGGGTGACCCACGTAAAGGAGGCCCTGATCGAGAAGGTCACGGGCCACATCGGCGACTTCAGGGTCAAAGCAGTGGTATCGGGAGAGAAAGTCACTTGGCGTACCGACATCGTTTGCCTCACCGACGAAGCGGTACTTGGCCTGGCTATACCTGAAGACTTGGTCGGGCTGAAGAAGTTCTACCGGTACAACTTCGCCTTCTTCCACAGCCCGCAGCCCGGGCTTTACCGGGTACTACCCCGCACGCTGACCCGGGTGGGTGAATTCGAGGCCGGGGCCGCTCTGGCTGCGCAGGTGGCCCGCGGCTCCGCGGAGGCCTTCCTGAAGGACCACGAGCTCAGTCCGCGCGTAGATCCCGACCGCTGCCGCGGTTGCGGTCGCTGCGTAGACATCTGCCCCTTTGACGCCGTACGTCTGCGTCCGAGCCTGAACGGCACTTATGTGGCCGAAGTCTTGCGCTACAACTGTGTGGGTTGCGGAGGTTGCGTGGGTCGGTGTCCGGTAACCGCCATGGATATGCCCTACTTCTCCAACAGACTGCTGGAGGAGATGCTGGTAGGTGCTTTGCGAGGGGAGTTGTAGATGGCCTCTGCCCCCAGGAACAGCCCTCGTACCGTCGACACCAGCCCTCCACTCAGCCCGGCCCCTCCACTCAGCCCGCCAGTGGTGGGCACCGCGGCGGCAGGCGGGACCCCATCACCCACGGGTTTCACGACCGGGGTCTTCCCGGCGGCGGAACCCGCAGCCGGATCTTCCGCAGGCAAGGCTTCCACAGCGATCCGCCTGCTCGGCATCCTTTGCAACTGGAGCCCGTTCGCCTGTTTCAACGCGGCAGCCATGGCCCACCTGGAGCTGCCGCCGGAATACTCTTTCATGAGGGTCATGTGCATCGGGCGGATCAACCAAGCCCTCATCCTGCGGGCCTTCGAGTATGGCGCCGATGGCGTAATCCTGCTCGAGTGCAGGGACGAGGATTGTCGCTACGGCCCGGGGCCGGAAGTGGGTCATTCCAACGTGGACCGAGTACGGCGCCTGCTCCACCTGCTGGGTATAGGCCAGTCGCGCCTCGTGGAGAAGAGCTTCCAGGCGCACGAAAAGGAAGAGCTGGTGCGTACGCTATGGGAGTTTGCCGCCCAGATCAAAGCCTTGGGCCCGAACCCGGCCAAACCGCCCCAAGAGAGGAGGAGCGCGTGAAGCTGGGTGATCCCAGAGTAAAACAACTGGTGCAGGAGAACGCGTTGGCACTCTGCATCGAGTGCGGCAAGTGCTCGGCCTCTTGTCCTAGGATGCTCACCGGCAAGGAATACTCGCCCCGTATCTTGGCCCACAAGCTCATCGCCGAACCCGACAGCGAAACCTACATCGAGAACTCGGTGTGGGAGTGTCTCACCTGCGGCCTCTGCGAGGAACGGTGCCCCTCAGGGGTGGAGATCAGCCAGTTCATCCTCCAGATGCGTACTCTCCTTGCCGGAACCAAGGGCCTCAAGGGCTATCGCTCGCATGACGGCGCTCTTCATTCCTGGATGCGGCTGATGACTGCACCCGGCCTCAAACAGAACCGGCTCGGCTGGGTGGGCCCGGAACTGAGAGTGGCTCGTACGGGCAAGGTCGCCTTCTTCAGCGGCTGCGCGCCCTATTTCGACGTCTTCTTCACTCAGATCGGCGTGGACACGCTGGCGGCAGCACGGGCCGCCGTGCGTCTGCTCAACTTCCTCGACATCGTGCCCGTCTTGCTCGAGAACGAGCGTTGCTGTGGCCACGATCTCCTCTGGACAGGCGACCGCGAGAACTTCGAAGCTCTCTGCCGGCTCAACTACCAGGAGTTCCGCGCTGCGGGAGTTGAAGAGGTGGTAGTCACCTGTCCGGAGTGCTACCAGGTTCTGGCCCGATTCCTGCCCGAGGTCGTCCCCGGCTCGGAGCTCAAGGTCACCCTGCTCACAGACCTCTTGCTGCGGGAGGTATCCAAGGGCGGGGTGAGCTTCCGGCCGTTCGTAAGACGAGCCACCTACCAGGACCCCTGCCGGCTGGGACGGATACCGGGCGGGGTAGAGACCCCTCGAGCCCTCTTAGGCTCCATCCCTGGGCTTGAACTGAAGGAGATGCGAAACTCTGGGCGAAGCGCAGTGTGCTGCGGGAACAATGCTTTCATCAACTGTGACGCTTATTCCAAGCGCGTCCAAGTCGAGCGGCTGCAGGAGGCGAAGGCTACTCGCGCCGATCTGCTCGTCACTGCCTGCCCTAAGTGCATGATCCACCTCACCTGTGCTATGCGTGACCCGTACCGGCACGGCCGCCTGTCACTGGAGGTCAGAGACTTGGCCACCATCCTGGCCGATTCTATCGAATGGTCCAGAGGTGACAACGCCGCCGAGGCCGTATCGCGTTGAAAGGAAGCTGATGGAAAGGAAAAGCGATACAACACGCAGCCGCATCGGAGTGTATGTCTGCCACTGCGGATCGAACATCGCCGGGGTGGTCGATTGTCAAGCCGTGGCCGCCTACGCCGAGACCCTACCTGAGGTAGTGGTATCGCGGCACGAGGGCTATCTGTGCTCGGAGCCCGGCCAGAACCGTATCAAGGCCGACATCGCCGAGCTTGGCATCGACCGGGTCGTGGTGGCGTCTTGTTCTCCCCGCCTGCATGAGCCCACTTTCCGCGCCTGTTTGAGCGAAGCTGGGCTCAATCCCTATCTCCTGGAGATGGCCAATCTCCGGGAGCAGTGCTCCTGGGTCCATTCCGGCGACCCCGAGGCCGCTACCCGCAAGGCCCAGGACCTGGTGCGGGCAGCTGTCGCCCGCGCTCGTCTCTTGGGAGCCCGCAAAGAACTGCAGGTGCCCGTGGAGCCAGCCACCTTGGTCATGGGGGGCGGAGTGGCGGGGATCCAGGCCGCTCTCGACCTGGCTGACTCCGGCTACAAGGTCTACCTCGTGGAAAAGGCGCCGAGTATCGGGGGGGTGATGGCTTGGTTGGACAAGACCTATCCGACCATGGACTGTTCGATATGAATACTCGGGCCTAAGATGGCGGATGCCGGTCGGCATCCAAATATCACTCTCCTCACTCAGGCCGAGGTCAAGTCGGTCAGCGGCTATGTCGGCAACTTCGAGGTACGCATCTTCAAGAAGGCCCGCTACGTGGTGGAAAGCGAGTGCACCGCCTGCGGCGACTGCGCCCAGGTCTGCCCGGTCTTGGTGCCGAACGAGTTCAACATGGGCCTAGACTCCCGCCGCGCCATCTACCAACCGTTCCCCCAGGCCATCCCCTCGGCCTATGTCATGGATATCGACCACTGCCTCGGGCATGATCCCATGGTGTGCGGCAAGTGCGTGGCCGCCTGCAAGAAGAAGTGCATCGACTTCAACATGTCCGACGAGGAGATCACCGTCAAGGTGGGCACCATAATCGTCGCCACCGGCATCGAGCTCTATGACCCCACTGAGCTCGACGAGTACGGGTACACCCGCTACGAGAACGTGGTCACTTCCGCCGAGTTCGAGCGGCTGATCAATGCTGGCGGACCCACCCGAGGTCACGTCATCAGGCTGACCGACCGGAGGCCGCCCAAGTCGGTGGCTTTCATCCAATGTGTGGGCTCTCGTTCTCAGAAGCGAGGGGAGCCCTACTGCTCCAATATCTGCTGCATGAACACCATCAAGAGCACCCTCATGCTAAAGGACCACGATCCGGAAGTGGATGTGAAAGTCTTCTACATCGACATCCGCGCTTTCGGTAAAGGCTTCGAGGACCTCTTCCGACGCAGCAAGGGCAGCGGTGTGCGCTTCGTTCGCGGCCTGCCCGGCTCCATAAGAGAGGATCCCAAGACCAAGGACCTCATCCTCACAGTGGAGAACACCGCTACCAACCAGCTGGAGCAACACCGCGTGGAGATGGTGGTGCTGGCCGTGGGGGTGAAGCCCCCGGAAGATATGAAGATAGTCCAGGAGATGCTTGCCCTGCAGAGGACCGCTGACGGCTTCTACCTTGAAGCTCATCCTAAGCTTCAGCCTGTCGAGGCTGCCACGCGAGGCATCTTCTTTGCCGGTTGTGCGGAGGCGCCGAAAGACATCAAAGACTCCGTTACCCAGGCTTCGGCGGCGGCGGCGCGGGCCATGCGGCTCATGAACCCGCGACAGCTCACGGTGGAGGCCATCACGGCCGAAGTTCTCCCCCACCTTTGCACCGCCTGCGGAATCTGCGCCAGAGTATGTCCGTTCGGCGCCATCACCGTGGACAAGCGCACCAAGTCACCTGCCGTGGTCACCACCGCCGCTTGCGCCGGTTGTGGCACGTGCGCGGCCGAGTGTCCGCAGAACGCCATCGTCCAGCATCACTTTACCGACGAGCAACTCGAGGCTCAGATCGACGCCATTCTGCAGGACGAGCCCTGGGAACAGATCCCCGTCTTCGCCTGCAACTGGTGCTCCTACGCCGGCGCAGACTTTGCCGGGGTCTCTCGTTTCCAATATCCGCCCCACGCTCGGCTTATCCGCACCATGTGCTCCGGCCGAGTGAGCGAGAAGCTGGTTTGGAGGGCTTTTGCCAAGGGCGCGCCGGTGGTGTTGGTTTCGGGTTGCCACTTTGGCGACTGCCACTATCTGAACGCCAACCACTGGACCGACCGCCGGATCAAGCGGATGTGGAAGAAGATGGAAAAGATGGGGCTGCGGCCGGAGCGCCTGCAGCTGGAGTGGATCAGCGCCGCCGAGGGGCTCCGCTTCCAGGCAGTGATGGAGAAGATGGAGCATCTGCGGCGGACGGTCACTCCCGAGGAAGTGGCCGAGACCCAACGCGTGCTCGCCAGCTACGATGGCCTCCGAGAAGCTTCCGACTCAGGGTCGGAACCCGCCGAGGAGAGCTAGTCGGCGGGCTGAAACAGCCCCGGTGCCAGCCCTGGGGCGCGAGGCCGCGCCGCCTTGCACCAGGCTGGCGACCCGCCGCTCCAGCTGGTGCCAGGTAGTTTCACTCACGCCGCGGCTTCGGTCCCACCAGGGACGCTGCCACCCCCACCAGGCAGAGAGCCGTGAAGATCAGGAAGGTCAGCCGCACACTGGTAAGAAGTGCCGGATAATCTTCCGGCCTGATGGCCTTACTCCCCACCAGCACCGCCAGCAGCAAGGCCGCCACTCCCGTGCTCAGACTCATGCCCGCCTGGCGGACTGCGGCGATGGTGGCCGAAGCCACACCCAACCACCGCTTGTCCACGCTGCCCATGACAACGTGTGTGGCAGGCGAAGAGAAGAGGCCGAAGCCGAAGCCAAGAGCACACAGGGCCAGAATGATGTACCAATATGGAGTCTCTTCCCCCAGGAAGACCAGGGCAAGCAACCCTAGCACGCAGAAGCCCATGCCCAGACTGGCCACGTAGCGCGCAGGCACGCGGTCGCACAGGCGCCCCGCCCAGGGCGAGGCCAGCGCCTGCACGAAGGTCCCCGTCACCAGGACGAAACCGGCAGTCTGAGCGTTGAGGCCCCGGTTGTATTGCAGGTAGAGGCTCATCAGAAACACCATGGCCGAAGTGGCAGCATAGTTCACCAGCACCGCCGCGTTCGTGAACCCGAACACCCGGTTCCGCTTCAGCAGCAAGACCGGCAGCAGGGGATCAGCCGCCTTGCTCTCCCACCACAAGAATATGGTCAGGCCGGCGATGCTGACCGGTACCAGAACGATCCCCGAAAGCCCCGGTAGCCGGGAGAAACCCAGCAAGAGTAACACCAGCGAGACAGCGTAGAGGATGGCGCCCGGTAGGTCGAACTTACCTGTCTTGGGCTCCCGCCACTCCACATGACGCAGTTTCCACAAGGGAAGAATCACATCGATGAGTGCCCCTGCCCCGACTATCAGGAAGAGGCTCCGCCACCCCAAGTTGTGGACTATCAGGCCGCCAAGGACAGGACCGACGGTCAGTCCCAGATATACACCCCCAACGTTCAGCCCCAAAGCCCTCCCCCTCGTCTCGACCGGGTAAGCAAGCACGACCAGGGTGGTCGACGTCACCGAACCGATGGCGAGGCAGAAACCGGTCAAAGCCCGCATGGCCAGCAAGACCCTGGCCGAAGGGGCGAACCCGCTCGCGAACAAGGCCAGCGTCAACAAGACATTGCTGAGAATGAAGAAGCGCACCCGACCATAGGTATCGGCCAAACGCCCGACCGGTAGCAGCAGGGCCCCCGACACCAGGATCATCGACATCGAGATCCAACTCAGCATGACCGCTGAAGCCTGGAACTCGGCACCGATCAGAGGCAAAGCGATGTTGACCGACGAAGCCATGAACGTCACCAAGAAGCCACCAAGAGTGGCTACCAAGAGAATCAGGCCTTGGGGGAGAGGAGCCTGCGGGCCCCGCGACCTGGGGGCCTCTTGCCCAGTCCTGCCGTCCATCTGTCGTCGTTACCATCCTTCCATGCGCGGCGGGGGCCCCGTGGGGCCCCCGCCGCGCACCACTTCTCCTTGCCGCGACTCAGTTCCCGTAGGTCATGCCAAGGACTTCGCCTCCGATAGGTATGCCTAGCTCCGGCCAGCCCCCATCGCCCACGATTACTTGGTCAAAGGGCCACTTGCCTTTGCCCTTCTGCCACTGCCCCGGTAGGACCGGCATCACGTGCACATTGGGATGCGGGCGCTGCCTATCCCCGACCGGCTTTGTGAAGTCGATGGGATGAGCCGCACTCTCTATCTTGGTGACCTTGACCGCCTCGATTATAGAAGCTGGGTCTTCGACATTGTCAGCCCTCTTGAGAACGTCTATAGCCCACTCGTAAAGCCGGATGGCGTTGAGGATCCCTTGCCACTGTTTCCCCGTGGTCTGTTCGTATTCATCGCACATCTCCTGGCAGGTCTGCCCCGTGAGCGGCGACCGGTAGGGGAAAGTGGGATGGAACGCTATCTCACAGATGAGATTGGTGGCTGCAGGACCGATGGCCGTCGGTGCACTGGGGAAGAGCAGCGCGATACCGTTCGACATGAGTGGAGGCCTGAACCCTTGCTGTACGGCCTGGTTGAAGAAGTTGGCAAACTCCGGAGTCACACCGCTCCCCATCAGGAGCTCGCACCCCTCCTTCTTGAAGATCGAGATCTGAGCCGTGAAGTCCTCAGAACCGGGCGGATAGAGATCCGGCATGACATAGGTGTAGCCTCTCTCCTCCAGCAGAGGAGGGATGCCGGTCTTCATGTCAGAATACTCTATGCCGTTCGCATTGTTCGGATAGAGGAGCGCGACCTTCCTATTGGTGCCCGGAGCATACCGTTCAAAAGCGTCCAGGGCGGCCCGGCCGTTCTCCTGCGTGCCCACGGTGCAAGCGTAGGTCCACTGGAAAGGCGTCTTGCCATCGTTTCCTCGACCATAGGTGAAAGCAGTCCAAGGTAGGTTGCAGAAGAGGCCCGGACACCCCAGAGCCTCGCATTGGTCCGCAGGCCCGAGTACCGAGTCGGGCCCTCCCTCGGCTAGGATGAGACTCACCTTGTCGTTCTGGATCATGTCCCCGGTGATCTGAGCGGCCCGGTTGGAGTCCGATTGGCTGTCTTTCTCGATGAACTGGAGCTCTCGCTCCTTGCCGTCCTTGGTGACCAGCTTGCCCCCGGTCACGTCCCGCACTTTCTTGGTCAGATATTCGGTGGGCGCACCGAATTCAGCCAGGGGACCGGTCATCGGCACTACGATGCCTATCTTGATGGGCTGGCCTTTCTCCGCGCCAGCCGAGACCGACGTGGACGTCTGGATACTCGAGCCGGGCTCAGCGCTGCTACCGGCCGCGGAATTGGTGGTCGCTTCGTCCTCACCGCAGGCCGCCAGAAGTCCGCTCAACCCGGCTCCCAGAGTGGCGGCTGCTCCCGCCATCCCGGCTCTCCGCAGGAAGTCACGGCGGCTGATCTGCTCTTGCTCCATGCCTCTCGCTCCTTTTCGTTGCTTTGCGGACATGGCCATCATCTGCGACCGACCCCCCACCCCCCGGATTCTTCGAACGCACAACGGCCCTGGCTCAGCATAGAAAACCCCCAGCAACCCGGTCAAGATGAGCGCGCGCTCAATGAGCATTTGCTCATCGTCAAGGGAAACGATGCAAATGTTGCATACAGGCTGGCCCCCGATCCCCCACGCTAGTAATACAGTAGACGATTCGGTCCTCTGACCGGGATTTGGTAGTCTGAGGGCTAGGGCTGTGCCCGAAGGGGCGCCCTAGGGGGCATCCGCAGGGGCCCCAGCTTGCCCGTGAGGTCGGGTTTCTCTGCCCAGAAAGGATAGCCACGTGGAAGACCGCAGCAACCGAAGACCGGACCACTCCGACAACGAGGCGAGCAGCCGCCCGCCGTTCATCGACATCATCCCCTGCCTTGACATGAAGGACGGACGCGTGGTCAAGGGGGTCCACTTCGTCTCTTTGCGTGACGCAGGCGATCCTGTGGAGCACGCCGTCTACTACGAGGAGCAGGGCGCCGATCGCCTGACCATGCTCGACATCGCTGCCACTGTCGAGAACCGCAAGACGAGGGTGCAGTGGGCGCGAGAGGTGGCCTCGGCCATCACCATCCCTCTGGTGGTGGGAGGGGGAATCTCTGGTCTCGCCGACATGGAAGTGCTCTTCGCGGTGGGAGTGGCGGCTGTCTCGGTGAACACGGCCGCAGTGAGGCGTCCCGACCTCGTCGAAGAGGCCGCCGAGACCTATGGCCCGGAGCGGATAGTGGTGGCGATCGATGGACGCCGTAATCAGAAGATGCCGAGTGGTTTTGAAGTGGTGGTAAGCGGTGGCAGTAAGCCGGTGGGGTTGGATGCAGTGGACTGGGCTCGTCGCTGCGCTGCTCTGGGAGCAGGGGCCTTGCTTCCCACCAGCATGGACGGAGACGGCACGCTGGCAGGCTATGATCTGCCCTTCACACGAAGCATCGCTGAGGCGGTGAGCATTCCGGTGATCGCTTCCGGCGGTGCGGGGACCTTGGAACATTTCTACGAGGCTGTAGTCGAAGGCAAGGCCTCGGCCCTCTTGGCCGCTTCTGTCTTTCATTTCCGGACCTACACCGTGCGTCAGGTGAAGGAGTATCTGGCCGAACGGGGGCTACCGGTCCGACTCTAGCGCTGCCCAGGCCACGAGGGCTCAGCCCCGAGGGCCAAGCCCTACTACGGCTGGGTTGGTATCTTGAGAGAATCGTTGTGCCGTGTAGTGTCGTTGGAACTGCTAGCAAAGGGGGAATGCTCGTGGGAAGGGTCCAAGACAAGGTAGCTATCATCACTGGAGCCTCCACCGGTCTCGGTAAGGCCACCGCTGAGCTTCTTGCCGCCGAGGGAGCCAAGGTCGCCATCGCCGACATCCAGGACGAACTGGGACAAGCCGTAGCCGACGGCATCGTCAGAGCAGGCGGAGTCGCCCGCTACTACCACATGGACGTCACCGTGGAGGAGCAAGTGGCGCAGGTTTGCGCAGATGTGTTCGCCACCTTCGGCCGTCTCGACATCCTGGTGAACAACGCCGGTATCACCGGTGCGCCCAAACCCACCCACGAGATAACGGTCGAGGAATGGGACCGCATCCTGGATGTCGACGCCAAGGGCGTCTTTCTCTGCACCAAGCATGCCATCCCCTACCTCAAGCAGACGGAGGGAGGCAGCATTGTGAACATCTCCTCGGTCTATGGGATCGTGGGTGGCATGGACGTACCCCCGCCCTACCTCTACCACGCGGCCAAGGGCGCGGTGCGAGTGATGACCAAGTCGGACGCTATCTGTTACGCAGCCGACAAGATCCGCGTGAATTCCATTCATCCGGGTTGGCTCTGGACGCCCATGCTGGAGAGCGTGGGCCTGAACTCCACCGAGGGTCCAGAGAAGTTTCATGCCCGGATACTCAGCCGTCTACCTCTAGGGCATTACGGCGAGCCTATCGACGTGGCCTATGGGGTCCTCTATCTGGCTTCTGATGAAAGCAAGTTCGTGACCGGGGCGGAGCTCATCATCGACGGGGGTTATTGCGCCTGGTAGCGTGCGGGGGGCGGCGCGGCCGGCCGCGCAACCGGCGCCTGGTAGCGCCGCCCCCCACCTCCATCACAGGTTGTACCCGCTGCGCTTGTATATGTCGGCGTGCCTCTTCTGGCGGGCCTCCCGCCGCCTGGTGGTACGCTCGTCTTCTCGGAAGACCCGGTCTCGGGGCCGCCAGCGGTCCACCGACACCGTCTGCGTGTGCCACATGTCGGTGGTGAACCACAGGGCTTGGGTCTCGCCCCCCACCACCAAGGTGTTTATCAGCCCGGGGTCGGTGTAGGGCGCGATCAGCTCTTCCTTCGGCAGCTTGAGCCACGAGGCAAACGGCTCCATCCCCGCTCGGGCGCTGGGCTCGACCAGGGAGTAGACCACGTCCGACCCCCAGAACTGACCAGCGGTCATCTTGAAGTTCTCTGACAGATAGCGCGCCAGCTGCTCAGGATCCTGGAAGCCTTGCTCCTTCAAGTGATAGGCCACCAGCGGGTCCATCACCAGAGTGACGGCGCCGCGCAGGCAGGGAAAGGCCTGCATCATGATGAGCATCTCCTCTTGGGCCGGGCGGCGGCAGCCAGCAGCCCCCATGCTGTTTATGACGCTCCAGCCTTGGAAGATGCTGACGGTGCTCTCCTCTTTCTTGAACCCTTTGCGCACGTGGAAGGGTTGCCAGGGGCTGCGCTCCTCATTCTCGGCGAAGGTCATGTTGTTGTAGTTGAGGTTGTTTCCGGTGGAGCCCATGAACGTCTCCCCCAACCGAGCGTCCCCCAGGTTGATGGACATCAGCGTCCACGCCCGCCCGATGACCGTGTTGGCGTGGTTGAAAGGACTCAAGGCTCCTAGCCCGCAGTTCATACCGATCTCGTTCCGGATGGGACCATTGACTACCGCCATCCGCGCAAAGGAGGTAGTCGAACTCGGCATGGACGTCTCTTGCGTCGCGGCCAGAGCAAGGATCACGGGCAGATGCTCGGGCCCGGCCCCAGCCATCACCGCATTGACCGCCACCTTCTCCACCGTGTATTCCAACTTCTCCTGATGGATGGTCACCGTCATCTGGCCCACCACCTCGTCGGGGTCGGCGGCGGTACCTTGCAGCATCCAGGCCACCCGTTCCTCGGTAGGAAGAACGATAGGCGCACCATCGGTCCAACCGTTCTCCAGGAACAGCCGATGGAAGTTCTCCTCAGTATCGGGTTTGAGCAGCCGCGGCCGCGGAGCGGCCCGGCGGGCGGGCGGATTCTCTTCCTCCGCTGACAGGGGCCGGGTGAGAGCCTCGATCACTTCCTGCATCAGGGGCCGACCGGTGACCGGGTCGTCCCCTTCCACATACCTGCGCAGCACTTCACGGGGTCGCCCTACGAGCGGATAGGGAACGAACGTGAAGCGGAGGTTCATGCCGTGATTCAGCGCATCCTGCTCCAGAAACTCTGCGAAACGCGCGCTCGAGAGAGGCGCAGTCGGCATCCCGTACTTGGACTCGAGCTGCCGACAATGGGCGGCGACACTCGCCGCACAGCCGTCTCAACCACCTACCCCAAAGATGACCGCATGCGCCTCCTGCCGGGCCTGTTGCCACATCTCCGGCTCGTCGGCAAACATGATGCCTTTCTTGCGCCGCAGTGTGGTCTTGACGTCCGGCAGGTTGCGCGCGAACCAGGCCTGCATCTCCTCGAGGAACTCGTAGCCCCCGCCAAAACCCACGTCGATCAGCAGCAGAGTCTTGCCCGCCAGAGAGTCAAGCCGCGGGGCGAGCGGAAGAGGCTGCACTATGTTGGTGGGCTGTCCGCGGGGGTCAAGGACATTGATCAAAGAGCCGGCCTGCAGTCGCGCCATGTTCGCTTACCTCCTCGGCACAAAGCCACGCCGATCGACATCGTCATCTTCGCGGTCCTTATCTTCCTGCCCCTCATCTTAGTGTTACAAACTACTCGAGGCAACACAGTGGCGACGAACAAGGACTGCTGAGGTCTATACTCCCCGTACTAGACGACCTTGCTCCACACTCATCGCATGAATCGACCTTCCTCCATCGAGCGACTGATCCTCGAAGAAGGCGGGCGGGTCACTTTGGCCCGCTTCATGGAACTCGCCCTCACCCATCCCCGACTCGGCTACTACTCCCAAGTCGAAAACCTTCTCGGTCGGAGGGGAGACTTCGACACTGCTCCCGCTCTCAGCCCGTTTTTCTGTCGTACGCTGGCCAGGCTTGTCACGGAGATGGTCGACGCGGCTTTGGCGTTCGGTCTCGTCCCTCCCGGACAGTCGGCTGCTGTGATCGAGCTGGGCGGCGGTGAAGGTCACCTGGCTCAGGCAGTCCTCTCCTACTGGCACGAAAACCGACCGGGTTGGCGGGGAAGGGTCGCCTACCGTTTCGTCGAGATAGGTCCCGGGCTACGACAGCGACAACAGGAAGCGATAGGGTCCGCCGTGGCCGCCGGCTGGCAAGTGGGCTGGGGGAGCGACCTCGCCGAAGCCTGCCAAGGAGTGGTGCCCGTCACCATGGTAGGAAACGAATTCCTTGATGCCCTCCCCGTACACCTCCTCGACGCGAACCAGGGAGAGATCCGGGAAGCCTACGTAGAGGTAGGCGTCCCCCAGGCGTCGAGCCCCGCGGGGCACGCGCACTCACTCGGACAGGCGGGTCTCACCCTGACTGAGTCCTGGGGCCCGCCCTCCGACGCTGCCCTCTCAGAGCTCGAGCTGCTCTTTGGACCCGGGCCAGCGGAGAGAGCGGAAAGCGGGCATCTCGACCCCCACAACCTCTCCGCTTTCACTACCGACGGGATGCTGGAAATCCGTCCCGCGGTGGGCGATTTCCTGCAAGAAGCGGCCAAGATCATGCCGACGGGCACGCTCATACTCGTCGACTACGGGGAGTGGTGCCCGGTGGGGCCGCAGCCCGACTCCCAGCCCTGTCGCCCGGCTCCATCTCCGCCGAGTGAGTTTGCCGCGCCGGCCCTGAAGCGTCGCCGGCGTACTCTCCGCGGCTACTTCAAGAACCAGCTGGTCACTGAGATCCTTGCCCACCCCGGGCGGCAGGACTTGACGGCTGACGTCGACTTCGCCGCGTTCGGTCTGCACGCACGGCGACTGGGCTTTCAGTGCGTGGTCTTCACCAATCTCGGCGCCTTCTTGCGAGCTGGGGGAGCGGGGGAAGAACTCCTCAGATTGCATCAGGTACAAGCGCAGGCCGAAAGAGACGCTCTTGAAGCCGACCGCGAAGCCACCGTCCTGGCCGCACTGCTTGACGAGCGCGACCTGGGTTCCGCCTTCAAGCTCCTCGTCCTGGCACGAGAACAGACTGGCGAAGGCTCTTACCAGACAGATGACCAGTAGCTATACAGATTCTCAGCAGTCGAGGGGACCCCCGAGTATCCGTGAGAGAACAGACTTGACCCCGAGTCGCCCGCGTCTTGGAGCGTATCAGCCACTTCCTCGACCACCTGGGTACCGTAGAGCAATCCACCCTCCTCGGTAAGCGCAGCCGCCACCCCATCCCCAGTCTCGCCTACGGCATCCGTACCTTCCCCGCACGTCCCAGCCCGCTTCGCCAAGCTCAGCAAGCCCTTCCCTGACTTGTAGCCCTGGTTGGCCGCCCCTAGTCCTGGTATGTCGGCCGTGAGACTGAGGGGAGCAAGGTCGGGACCGGAGCTTGGGCCAAAGCCAGAGCGGAACCGCGCATCAGCGGTCGCTGGGCTATGGCGAGCATGATGTAGCGTTCTGCTTCAGGGACTCGATGAAAACAGTTCCCGCCAAGGAGCCGCTCGAAGCCCCCGCCGGTGCGGAGAGCAAAGTCCGTCGCTTGTGATCTCCCTCTCGGATACCCATCCCAGCCGGCGATAAGAGGGTGGGCGCCCTCCTCGGACGAGACGGCCAGGTCGGCCATGGAGGTTCATGACTCCACTGCCGACACCCCCGAGAAGAATGCCAGAACCAATAGGAGCGTCAGGGTGAACAGGTCGTATGGCTTCCAGCAAGATGCAGAGAGGGCTTCGGTGATGGGGCTTCATGGCCGATATACTAGGCAGGCGTCGCGGGCACCAGTCCCCTGGCGTTCCTGCTCTAGTTCGAAACAGGTCCGGGAGGGACGGTGAACGTGGACCCACTTCGCACCGGTTGGGACCCACTTCAGGCTGGTTGGCACTTGCTCCGCAGGGATGAAGCTCAAGGCCAGCAGCAGGGCCCTCTTAGCTGGCAGGAGCTCTTTGCGCGAGCTCAGAGCGGAAGCCTCAGGCCTGATGACCTGGTCTGGCATCCGAGCTACCCCACCTGGACTCCGGCCGCACAAGTTCCCGGGTTGTTCGCCAACGCCGGTCGGCAGGGCCTGCCGCCTGCCCGCGGGTGGTTTTCTCGCTTCGGCTGGGTGCTTCCGGTGGTGACTCTGGTCGTAGTGGCTATTGTCGTAACCCTGGTCGTTGCCCTGCGAGACGGCGAGCAAGACGCTAGTTCAGGCGGTCCCGGGGGAACTCCCGGCGCAGCCACCAGCACCCCGCCCTATGAGACCCCATCAGTCGCTGCTCCGCCAGCCGAGCCGGACACCTGGCTCGTCATGCTCTACCTAGCCGCCGACGACGAGATCCTCGAACAAGACATCGTCTTCGACCTCAACGAAGCCGAATTGATAGGCTCCAGCGACCGGGTCACCATAGTCGCTCAGATCGACCGGTTCGCAGGCGGTTCTGCTCCGAACAGGGACTTTACGTCTACCAGACGTTACCTGCTGACACAGGACAGTGACTTGAACCTCATCGGCTCCACCGAGCTGGCCGACCTGGGCGAGCTCGACATGGGAGATCCGCAGACCCTCCGCGACTTTGCCGTCTGGGCCGTCAAGACCTACCCGGCGGCAAGGCATGCCCTCATCCTAAGTGACCATGGCGCCGGGTGGACCGGCGGTTGGACCGACAACGACCCTCTGGCAGGAAGCGCCCTCAGCCTGCAGGAGATCGACATGGCTCTGGCTGAGATCGTGGCCAAGACCGGGATCAAGGCTCTGGAGCTGGTAGGCTTCGATGCCTGCCTCATGGGGCAGCTCGAGGTAGCGAACGCGATAGCGCCTCACGCTCGCTTTGCGGTCGCCTCCGAAGACGTGGAGTCTGCCGTCGGTTGGAGCTACGCCGGTTTCTTGCAGGCGCTTGTCGACGACCCCAGCATGACCGGCCGGGAGCTGAGCCAGGCCATAGTCGACTCCTACATCCGCCAAGACGTCCGCATCAACGACGATGAGGCCCGGCGCAGGCTCACTGGAGGTGACTATCCCCCGGAAGAGGTGATCGAGGTCCTGAGCCGTGACATGACGCTCGGAGCCATCGACCTCTCGGGCATACAGACCCTCGACGCAGCCCTCAACGAGCTGGCTACTGCGCTCACGACCGTCGACCAGCGGCTGGTGGCGCGAGCCCGCACGCATGCTCAGTCCTTCGCCAACATCTTCAGCGAGAGCCGCAGGTCTTCGTTCATCGACCTGGGCCATTTTCTGGCTCTTCTGGCGGCCGGTACCCTCGATGAGCAGATCTCGGAGCTGACAGGCCGAGTCCGGGAAGCGTTAGAGCGGGCCGTCGTGGCCGAGTCCCACGGTCCCGGGCGCCCAGGAGCAAGTGGGCTTAGCTTGTACTTCCCGAATTCGGAGGAGTATGAGGCTACTTTCGAAGGTCAGAGGCTCAACTACGCCCCTTCTGTGGGCCGCTTTGCCACAGCCACCCTGTGGGATGACTTCCTCACCTACCACTACACGGGCAAGCCCTTCGATCCTGCCCAGGTGGACCTGAGCGTTGTCACTCCCCCTCGGGCTGGCCTCACCGACTTCGCTGAAGCCGCGAAACGTTCAGCTCCTCCCACCGGGGTCAGCATCACCGCCCCCGGGAAAGGGGCCCTTTCCATTGCTCCCCTGACTCTGTCCCCGGTCGTTGTTTCGCCCGATGAGAAGGTCACTGTGTCCACCAGGGTCACTGGAAACAATATCGCTTACATCTATTACTACGTAAGCTTCTACGTGGAAGAGGACGGCTCGTTCCTGTCGGCGGACGCCGGCTTTGTCGAGCCGGGAGCGGTCAAAGAGATCGGCGGCGTCTACTACCCTGATTGGGGCGACTCCGGAACGGTCGACGTAGAGTTCGATTGGGAGCCTACCCTGTTTTTCATGAGTGACGGCGACCCTACCCACGACCAATTCGCCTTCTTCGTCCCCACCGTCTATGGCCCCGACGTTTCCGAAGACGTCTACACAGTACGCGGAACCTACACCTTCCGGGACACGGGGACCCGGGTCGTCGCTCGCCTCGAGTTCAACGGTCAGGGAGAGATGCTGGCCGTCTGGGGCTTCCTCCCGTCACCGCTAGGATCCGGGGCTGGCGCCTGGCATGAGATCACCCCCTCTCCCGGCGATACGTTCACGATCACCAAGGAGTTTCTGGAGTTCACCGACAATCCCGAGGGCGAGTTCGTCGATTACGACGGGGACACGATGGTGTTCGGGGACCGGCCCTTCACCATGGTCCCCTACCGTGCCCCGGCTGGGGAGTATGCCTTGGGAGTAGGCGTGGAAGATCTTGACGGCAACCTTACCTGGGAGTTCGCCCGGATCGTGGTGCACGATTAGGGAGACTCCCAGGGGAGCACATCCGCCTAGACTCGGCGCTGGCCACGGTATCCCCGCCGCTATACAATCAAGACCTGGCCGGAGCCAGCGAGCCAAGGACGGGCTTCGACGTCGCCTCCAGCGCGACTCCAAGGTTCTTGCGGAGATGGTCTCCGAGGAGATGAGCTCTCAGGAGAGGTGAGCACTATGGCGGTCAACCTGACCATCAGGAACGTACCCGATGAGGTTGTGCGCAACCTGCGTAGTCGAGCGGCCTTGAATCAGCGCACCCTCAATGAAGAGATCATCGCCATCCTGCGCCAGGCCGCTAAAGGACAGGTGCCAGTCTCTCTGGAGACCTTGCTCGAGAAAGCCCAACAGAAGCGAGAAGCCCTCGACGAGCGAGCCTCCAAACTGCTGGCCGCCCAGGAGGAGGAGCACAAGAAGGCCGCCCAGCGCTTCGAGGATCTACTATCTCGCCCCGACCTTGAGACGCCCGAGCCTTGAGGCGCCCGAGCCTTGAGGCGCTCCGGGGACGCGAGACGCAGCGGGGCCCGGCTCACTCCCGACCACCCCGGCGCGCGGAGCGCCTGCAGGGAGCGCCTCTCGCGCCACTTTTTAAGAGGGAGTGGAGCGCACGGGCCGTGACTGGCTATCGGGGCTTGCAGGCCCTGTCGTCGCTCGCGGAGCCAGGCTCAGGGTGATAATGCCGACGAGAGTCACCCCCATGCCCACCAACTTCAGGCTAGGAGGAACGTGGGCAAACACCGACCACTCAAAGAGAACTACCAGCACTGAGTTGGAGCCGGCCACCGCGGTGGCCGGCCCCCCTGGTCCCCGGGTGACCGCAAGCTTTAGGAAAAGCATACCCAGGGCCAAGGTCGCACCCGCCAGCACCGCCCAAAGCACAAGAGCGGGCCTCTCCAGTCCAGGTAGACGACCGTACTGGAGCAGACTGTAGCCCACAGCGAGCAGACCGCAAGCGCCGGCAGCCAGCCATAGGATCAGCGTGGCCGTGACCGAGTCACCCCCCCGCTGGCCGATGTACTTGAGCAAGAAGTTGGTGGTGCCGAACAGCACCATGGTGGCCAGACCGAAAGCGAGGCCGCGCAAGCTGGAAGCGGCCCCCCCGGCGAGAGCCATGACCACGATACCCCCGATGATGGCCAGCATCCCCGACCACTGCCCCCTACCCAGGCTCTCTCCAAAAACCAGCCAAGCCGCCAAGGCCACGATCATGGCGTTGCACGAGGTGACAGCGACTATGGGGCCTTTGGCCGCGGGGTCAGCGGCCAGGCCCAACTTAAGGGTGAGCATGGCGGCGGCCAGACTCACCCCCGCGGCGACTGCGACCCAGGTTAGGCGCTTATCTGGCAGCCCCTTGAATGTTCGACCACTCAGGCCGAAACCTGCTGCCGTGAGGGCACCCACTCCGCCCATGGTGAGCCACAGAACGAACGGGGCGCTGACTGATGCCGCGGAGTCACGACCGCTCCACTCGTAGATAGCGCCCAGCATGGCATTGGTGATGCCGTAGCAAAGGAACGACCCGAGAGCATAGAGCACCCACAACGGCACTCGGAAGGTCATCGGCCGCGGCCCCGCTGCCCTAAGACCAGCGCGGGCCACTCTGCCGAACCACCGTAGAACGTCCGTCGGCGCCCCGGGCCGACCTTCCCCGGCTCTACTCGTTCTTCACCTGCTCGTACGCCCAGTCAAGCCAAGGGAAGAGCGCTTCCAGGTCGGACCGCAATACCGTGGCGCCGCCCCACACTCGCAGTCCGGCGGGCGCCTCGCGATAAGAGCCGATGTCGTAGGCAACCCCTTCCGCCTCCAGCAAAGAGACGATCTTCTTGGCCACCTTGCTCCGTTCTTCCTCGGCAAGACCCACGAACCAAGGATCGACGATCTTGAGACAAATGGACGTGTTCGAGCGGATGGCGGGGTCCTCGGCCAGGAACTTCACCCAGGGGGCACGTTCCACCCAGTCCGCCACCGCGGCTAGGTTCTCCTCGCTCCTCCGGATGAGCTCCGGCAAGCCGCCGATCTCTTCCGCCCACTTGAGACCATCCAGAGCGTCCTCCACACACAGCATGGAAGGCGTGTTTATGGTGTCGCCCTTGAAGATGCCCTCGTTCAGCTTGCCGCCCTTGGTCATGCGGAAGATCTTGGGCAGCGGCCAGGAAGGCGTGTAGCTCTCCAGACGCTCCACCGCCCGCGGACTGAGGATCAAGATCCCATGCTGGGCTTCTCCTCCGAGGACCTTCTGCCAGGAGTAGGTGACCACGTCCAGCTTGGCGATGGGCACGTCCATAGCGAAAACGGCCGAAGTGGCGTCGCAGATGAGGAGACCTTCCCGCTCCTCAGGGATCCAGGAAGCATCGGGCACCTTGACCCCCGAAGTGGTGCCGTTCCAGGTGAAGACCACATCACGATCCCCGTCCACCGCCGAAAGGTCGACTATCTGGCCGTAATCGGCGGTGAAGACCCGCACGTCCGGTAACTTGAGCTGCTTGGTGATGTCGGTCACCCAGCCCTGCCCGAAACTTTCCCAGGCCAGGGCGTCCACTCCCCGCGGGCCCAAGAGCGACCACAGGGCCATCTCCACGGCACCGGTATCCGAAGCCGGCACGATGCCGATGCGGTAGTCCTCGGGAACCCCAAGCAGCGCGCGGGAGCGGTCAAGCACTTCCTGAAGACGGGCCCGCCCCTCCTTGGAACGGTGAGAACGACCCACCAACGCTCCTTCGAGCGCAGCCAGACTCCAACCGGGCCGCTTGGCGCAAGGGCCGGAAGAAAAGCAGGGATTACTGGGCCTAACCGTCGGCTTCATCGCAGAACTACTCCTTTCCTTCATTCACCCAGGGCGAGCTCGACAGCACGCACACCGTCGACCCCGGGGATGTTGCGCAGCTCGTCCAGGACCGACGCCGGCAACGGATCATCCAGAGCCAGGCCCATGACCGCCTTGCCCTCTACCTTCTTACGACCCACGTTCATGAAGGCGATGTTGATGCCATGGCCGCCGATGATGGTGCCTATGCGGCCGATCATACCGGGCACATCTTCGTAGCGGAGGAACACCATGTGGGCAGAGGGTTCGATGTCGATGTCATGACGGTAGACCTGGACCAACCGCATGCGGTTGCGAGGGCCGAAGACAGTCCCAGCGGTGTTGAGTTCGCCCTCTCTGTCCACTGCCTTGAGCGTGATCAGGTTGGTGTAGTCGGGAGAACGCCGATCCCTGGCTTCCGACACCTGAAGGCCCCGCTCCGCGGCTAGCGTGGGCGCATTCACGTAGTTGACCGTCTCTTCGGCTCCCACCTGCACCAATCCCTTGGTAGCAGCCAGAGTCAGGAGCCTGGTGTCCTGCTCGGCGATCTCGCCCGAGTACTGTACGGTCACCTTGGAGAGCGGACCTTCGGCTATGGAGGCCATCAATTGCCCCAGAGTCTCTGCCAAGGGCAGGAACGGCCCGATGGTCCTCATGGCCTCTTCGGAGACGGCAGGGATGTTGACCGCGTAGGAGACCACGCCGCCGGTCAGCCCAGCTACAATCTGCTCCGCCACGATGAGGCCGGCCCTGTCCTGACCTTCGGTGGTGGAAGCCCCCAGGTGCGGAGTCATGATCACGTTGGCGAACTTGAGCAAGGGCGAATCCGAGGGAAGAGGTTCTTTGGAAAACACATCCAAGCCCGCCGAGGCCACCTGGCCGGACTCCAGGGCGCGGACCAAAGCCGCCTCATCGACGATGTCGCCGCGTGCGCAGTTGATGATGCGCACCCCTTTCTTCATCTTGGCGAAAGCCTCGTCGTTGATCATACCGATGGTCTCAGGCGTCTTGGGTAGGTGGATGCTGATGTAGTCAGAGGCAGCGTACAGCTGGTCCGGAGTCTCCGCCCGTTCGATGCCAAGCTCCTCGAATCGTTCGGGCGAGACATAGGGATCGTAGGCGATAACCTGCATGCGCAGACCCTTGGCACGCTGGGCAGTGAGCACTCCGATCTTGCCTAGACCAAGGATACCCAGGGTCTTCCCCGTGATCTCTTCGCCTTTGAACTTGGACTTCTCCCAACGACCGGCGTGCATAGAGGCATTGGCATTGGGGATGTCCCGGACTTGGGCCAGTAGCAGACCGAGGGCATGCTCAGCCACCGAGAGGCTGTTGGAGCCCGGGGCGTTGACTACCATGATGCCCTTTTGAGTGGCCGCCTTGACATCGATGTTGTCCACACCGACCCCGGCGCGGCCGATCATTTTGAGCCGGGTGGCATTCTCGAGAATATCGGCAGTGACCTGAGTGGCCGAGCGCACGATCACCGCATCGTAGTCGTTGATCTTCTCTTTGAGCTCCGCATCCGTCATGTCGGTGCGGACCTCGACCTCGAAGTGCTGCTTGAGTATGTCAATACCTGTCTCTGCGATCTTCTCCTTGACCAGGACCTTCATCTTCGCCCCTGTTCGCCTCGCTTGACCCACCAGCCCGCCCGCAAACGCCACCAGCGGCAGCGCCATGCCGCGCAGGTAGCGCTCATGATACCAACGAGAAAGCTCGCTCGGGATAGCCCGACCGGAAAGCCCGCCCGATGGAACGTCTCAACGGCGGAGGGTGGCTACCAGCCTTTGCGGGTGAAGCAGGAGATCGAGCCCAGTCAAGATGTCCAGCACGACGAGGTCGGCACTGGCGACCGCCTCCGTCGCCGTACCTTCGGGGCCGAGGACACAAATGCCTATGGCCGCTTCTTTCAGCATGAGAACATCGTTCGCCCCGTTGCCCACCGCGACCACCCGTTCTGCCCCCAGGTCACGGACGAACTCCGCCTTCTGCAGAGCCTCATCGCGGCCGGCCTCCAGGACGGCGACCTGCACGCCGAGCTCGCGCCGTACCTGTGCAGCTCCCCCGTGGGTATCGGCAGTCAAGATCACCGGCCTGAGGAGACTCTTAAGCAGAGCCAGTCGGGGCGCCACGCCCTCCAGAAGCTTCCCGTCGAGACCGAGGGTGCCGTTGAGATCGAGCACCAGGTGCTCTAAGTCGTAAGTGCGCCGACCAGGTATGGACAGCCTCATAGTGCCTCTCGTAGTGGATGGCGGGCCGGCGACCGGCGGCGAAACGCCGCCGGTCGCCGGCCCCAAGTCCGTTCTCCTCCGCCGCCAGCTGCCGTCCGTCGCCAGCTGCCGTCCGTCGCGGGCTGCCCTTCGCTACTAGCTCTTGACGACCTTGGCCAGCACTTCCTCTTTGGAGAGCTTCCGCGTACAGAAGAACCAATCGTAGCAGGTCATGTCGCCGGCCTTACCCTCCATACGCTCCTTGGCCACACCACATGAACCCGCCGTGGGCACGATGACGTCATCCCCAGGTTGCCAGTCGGCGGGGGTGGCCACGCCAAAGGCGTCGGCCGTCTTCAGGGCTATGAGTGCCCGATACAGCTCCTCGAAATTGCGGCCGAGGCTGAGAGGGTAGTAGATGATGGCCCTTATGATCCCCTTGGGATCGATGAAGAACACCGCCCGGACAGCCTTCGTGGTGGCCTCACCAGGTTGGATCATTCCGTACTTGCGCGCCACCGTCATGCTGATGTCCTCGATGACCGGGAAGGTCACCTCGACGTTCTTCATGCCTCTGTACTCTATTTTCTCCTTGATCGTGCGGAGCCAGGCGATGTGGCTGTACAGACCGTCGACGGAAAGACCTACCAGTTTGCACCCGGCCTTCTCGAACTTGTCCTGCATGCTCGCAAAGGTCATGAATTCAGAGGTGCAGACCGGGGTGAAATCAGCAGGATGACTGAAGAGGATGACCCAGCTCCCCTCGTAGTCCTTGGGGAAATCGATCTCCCCTTGGGTGGTCACAGCTTTGAAAGCCGGCGCCTTGTCACCTATGCGAGGTAGGGCCGTGTATTCCTCATTCCCGGTGGGCTCCATCTTATGCCGCTCCTTTCTCTGGTCACTCTCGGCGTCGTCATTCTCGGCTCAGAGAGGCACGCCTCGTCGAAGACGCACTCCCGGCTAAAGACGCACGGCATATGTACCTAATAACTGGTCCTGCCAAACCCGACTTTGTCACCGGCGAACACGCCTGTCTTCCTAGCCGCGGCGGGGATCACCGCGCAGAGCCCAAAGCGGGACCTGGCGACGCGGCTCAAGCCCCCGACTACCAGTACGGACCCGGGGAACCGGTCTTGTGCTATAAACGCCTCAGACTGTGAATAGGCTAGTGAGGGGGATCAGGCGATGACTTCACCCAGCGTCTACAACACCTACGGCGCCGACTTAGAGCGGATGATGCTGCTCCGGACCTTTCCGCTGGCCATCAAGATGCTTTCCTCGGAGGCCGAGACGCCCGCGGGCGCGGTGCGACCGAAGCGAGATCGCGGCGAACATTGGGCAGTGTGTCAGGTGTTCTCCCTCGCCCGCCGTCAAGGGGAGACTATCGCCATGTTCCTGGAGGACCACTGGTGCTTCGAGCCCATCATCTCCTATGGTCTGGTCCCAACGCCACAAGACTACCTCGAAGGATTTACCAATTCCTTCTTCATAGCCGACAAAGAAGCAGCGGCCAAGCATGCCCGCGAGATGACCCGCCTGCCCGTAGGTCAGTACCCCGGTATGGTCATCGGTCCCCTGAAGAGCGCCAACTACGAGCCGGACCTGGTCATGATCTACTGTACCCCTGGCCAGCTTCGCCACCTTCTCCTCTCCCTGCGCTACCTCCACGGCTATCAGGTGACCTCTACCCTTGACCCTATAGGCTCCTGCGTCCACTCGGTGGTTCCCTCGCTTCTCACCGGCGAGTGTGCGGTCACGGTTCCCGACCCCGGTGACTTCGAACGAGCTGGCGCCGATGAGGACGAAATGGTGCTAACCGTCCCTAGGAACAGGCTCAAGGAGCTGATGGGCGGGGTCTATCACTTCGAGGAGATCGATAGGGGCTATAGGCGCTTCAACCTCAGTCTGCACCACGACTTCAAGCAGCCGCCTTTCTACGAGGAGTATTTCCGCAAGTGGGGTTTGGACGGGCCCGCCGACAAGCGTTGACGTCTGCAGACGGCGGGAGTAGGTTGTAGTTGGTCGTCTTGGCCGCTGCGGGGACGAGGTCTTCGCTGCACTGCGCGGGGCGGGCTGCACATGCGTTTTCTGGCCATGATGGTGGTACTCCTCCTCCTCCTCCTCACGACTGGAGCCGCCCTTGCGGCCTGCGCCCAGACTGGTAGTGACGTCACCGTTCCAGGCTCTACATCCGCTACCACTTCCCCCGCCCACACAACGCCGGTCAGCCCGAGCACGGTGCCCCAAGTCACTGTGACCGAGGTCACCCTGCCCAACTTGAGCATCGCTCCCCTCAATTCGGCGTTTCTGGACTCGCTCCTCAAACCAGTCGCTGAGCTGTGGTCCCCCGACGTCGGCAGGCCCCTCGGTCTGCGACCGTTGACCCAAGATTTCGGCGGGCTGCGCGGTCTCTTGGTCCCCCTGCTTCCAGAAGGCACCGCCGATAGTGAGACCTCCCCGGCCCCCGCCTCTTTGCCTGCGGCCTACGACCTACGGTCTCAGCAGAAGCTCACCCCAGTGAAAGACCAGAACTCGTACGGTACCTGCTGGTCCTTTGCCACGCTCGGTTCGCTGGAGTCGCGCCTGATGCCGGCTCGCCAGTGGGACTTCTCCGAGGACAACATGGTCCTGAGAAGCGGTTTCGATCATGAAGGCAGCACGTACAACTGGGGCGGTAATCTCCAGATGTCAACGGCCTATCTAGCCCGCTGGGATGGGCCGATCAGGCAAGAGGATGACCCCTATGGCGACGACTACAACCCGCCCGACCTCGAGCCTCGCTTACATGTCCAGAGCGTCAAGTGGCTCCCAGCCCGGTCCCACGCGCTCGACAACGATAACCTCAAACAAGCGGTAAGGAGATTTGGCGGGGTGTACGTGGGCATGTGCTGGCAAGGGGCGGCCGCTGGCTCCACCTATTTCGACCCCCGCAACGCCAGCTATTACTACTTCGGTTTCTCCTACGCCAACCACGCCGTCCTGGCCGTCGGTTGGAATGACAACTATCCGGCCAGCAACTTCGTCATGCCGCCGCCGGGGAATGGAGCCCTCATCGTCAAGAACAGCTGGGGCGCGGCTTTGGCGATGACGGGTTCTTCTATGTGTCTTACTGTGACAACATTTTCGGCCGCACCGATGTGATGGGCACGGTCAGCGGAGCCGAATCGCCCTCGAACTACGACCGCGTCTATCACTACGATCCCCTCGGCCAGGTCGGAGCGGTGGGCTTCGATGATCCTACCGCCTGGTTCGCCAATGTCTTCACCGCGGCGGAGGACTCCTTCCTTCACGCCGTGAGTTTCTACACTCTCGCACCCGGCACCCAGTTCGTGGTCTATCACGGACCCGACCTGGGCTCTCTTCAGCCGCAGGCTCAAGGCACCTTGGCCTACATGGGCTATCACACTGTGAAGCTGTCCAAACCTGTGTCGCTCAGGGGCGGGCAGCCCTTCGTAATCGCAGTGAAGCTGGTATCTCTTGGGACCAGCGAACCGGTAGCCATAGAGTATCCGCTTCGTGGTCTCGCGAGCGCGGCCAAGGCCGACCTGGGCCAGAGCTACATCAGCGCTGATGGCAAGGATTGGTCTGACGTGACGGTAGTGTGGAATCCGGAGGCTGATGTCTGTCTGAAGGCTTTCGCCAAACTGACGAGCAAGTGAGCACAAGGGGGGAGACCCCGTGTTCGAGTTCTCAATCGAAGGTCAGCCTGCCGCAAAGAAGTTCCAGCTCACCCAAAGCACGGCGGGAGTGGGCCGGGACCCCACCAACGCCCTCCACTTGGATGACCCCCGAGTGTCCCGTTTCCACGCCTGCCTTATAGCTACCGAGGAGGGCTGCTTGCCCACGGACCTCGGTAGCGCCAACGGCACCCGGGTGAACGGCGAGGAACTGGAGCCGCGCGTGGAGCGTAGACTCGCGGCCGGTGACCGTCTCGAGGTGGGACCTTTCGTCCTCCACTGCAGGATTGTGGCTGCCGACACGCAGGCCCCGAGCTCGCAACAGGTGGTTGTCACTACCGGTCTTGCGGCCTGCTTGCGAGTGGTCACACCGGAGGGAGCGACGGAGCATGTCTTGGTGGGCGACGAGCTGACCCTGGGGCGAGATCCCACCAATGATATCGTGGTCGAGGCCGATACGGTCTCGCGGCGGCACGCTTCGCTTGTGCGCCGCGACGGCGAGTGGGAAATCATCGACCTGGGCAGTACTAACGGTCTGCAGAGCCTCGCAGGCCGAAGGGTAGAGCGGGCTGTCCTTCGTGACGGAGAGCGACTGCTGGTAGGACAGTCAGTGGAGCTCCAGTTCAGCCGGGGCGCACCTTCTGCTCCACCCGCTCCTTCTATTGCCCCCTGCCCGTCGGCCGCCGGTCCCGCCTCTCCACCCCGACCGCCGACCCGGGAGATCGCTTTGCCCAGTGACGTCCCTCTCGTCCTAGGTCGAGGGGAACAAGCCGACTTAGTCCTCGCTCACCCCCAGGTTTCCAAGAACCACGCCCGCATCACCAGGCGGGGAGGCCGCTACGTGGTCGAGGACTTGAGAAGCACGTCCGGCACTTACGTGAACGGCCAGCCGGTCAGAGCGCATCCTCTGCGAGAGGGCGACGAACTACGGGTGGGGAGCAGCCGGCTCATCCTGCGTGAGAACAAGCTTCAGGTGCTGGACGAGGCGGGCAATCTGCGCCTTGACGCTTTCCATCTGTCGCGCGAGGTCGGGAAGGGCAGGGTCATCCTCAGTGACGTCTCCCTCTCCATTCTTCCCCGCGAATTCGTCGCCATCGTGGGCGGAAGCGGTTCAGGTAAGACCACCCTGCTGAACGCGCTCTGCGGGTTCCAGCCTGCCAGCACAGGCCGAGTCCTCCTGAACGGTGTAGACCTCTACCAGAGCTTTAGTGCTTACCGCAACGAGCTAGGGTATGTCCCGCAAGACGACATCATCCACCGTGACCTCCCTGTCATGCGCGCTCTGAACTACGCCGCCGCCCTGCGCATGCCGCGTGACACCAGTGAATTCGAGCGCCGCCAGCGGGTACAGGAAGTCCTCCACCAGCTCGACATCCATAGTTGCTGGGACCGGCCAATGAAGCAGCTGAGCGGGGGACAGCGCAAGCGGGTGTCCATGGGCGTAGAGTTGCTGACCCGGCCCAGTCTCTTCTTCCTCGACGAGGCTACCTCCGGCCTGGATCCCGGCACCGAAGCCCAACTCATGCGACTCCTGCGCCGGCTGGCAGACGAGGGCCGGACGGTAGTGCTGGTGACCCACGCCACCAAGAACGTCATGATGTGCGACAAGGTGGTGTTCCTGGCTCGCGGCGGTCACCTAGCCTACTTCGGGACCCGAGGAGGCCCTGCGCTACTTCGAGGTGGGCGACTTCGACGAGATATACACGCGCTTGGACGAAGGGCAACCCCTCGGTTGGAGCCAGCGGTTCCGCTCCTCACCCCTCTTCCGGGAGAACGTCGAAGCCCGGCTTTCTACCGCTCTTCCGCACGCGATGCCACCCTCGCCGGATTTGCCCTCGCCGGCCTCTCCCAAGATTACCTCCCCGCCCTCCGCAGCCTCTATCCCGCATGCTCATGCTCATGCCCGCAGCCGCCACGGGGTATCGGCACTGCAGCAGTTCCTGGTTCTCAGCCGAAGACAGCTCGATACCATCTGGAGCGACAAGAAGACAGCCCTCCTGTTGCTGGCCCTCGCTCCTCTCCTCGGCGTGCTCGACTTTCTCATCTGGCGGCGCGACATGTTCGACCCCCGTACAGGAAGCGCCACTCAGGCGGTGATGATGTTCTTCATCACGGCCATCATCAGCATCCTGATCGGGACCATCACCTCAGTCCGCGAGATCGTCAAAGAGGACGCCATCTACCGGCGAGAGCGCATGGTAGGGCTGCAGGTACTGCCCTTCGTAGGCTCCAAGGCGGCTGTGGGCTTCCTGTTCGCGGTCTATAGCTCGGTAATGTTGTTCGTCTTCATGATCGCCGCGGTCGATTTCTCTCATCTCACTGCCACCCAGACTCTCGCCCTCTTAGTACCGCTCATTCTGGGGACGTTCGCGGGGGTCATGTAGGGTCTCCTGGTCTCGGCTTTAGCCCCCACCGAAGACCGGGCTATGCTGCTGGTCATCGCTGTCCTTATCCCGCAGTTCGTGTTCTCCGGCGGCATCATCCCCATCAAGAAAATCGGTTTCGCCGGCACCGTTCTCGGCTAGCTGACCTCGGCCCGCTGGGAACTGGGGGCGATAGTCACCTCTGCCAGAGTGACGGGCGGCTCCGGGTTGGGCGGGGATTTGGAAAGTCTTTCCCTACCCGGGCTACAGAGCCTCGGCAGTCTGAGCGACCGCCAGGGTCTGGTCACTTCGCTCCGGGACCAGTATGGGGATATCCTCAATGTCAACGTGGACCTCCACTGGCTCATGTCCCTGCTCCTCTCGCTGGTCCTCTTCATGCTGGTGCTCTTGCTCCAAAAACGCAAAGACAGGCTGTGACCGAGCGGGTGGCGCGGCCCGGGACTGCAATGCAAGCAGGTAAAGACTTGGCAGCGACTGGTAGAAAAGCCTGCTGAAAAATGGAGAAGCAGGCAGGCGAAACCTTCGGACGGTACCTGATCCGCGAAGTCGTCGGCGCGGGAGGCATGGCCACTGTCTATAGAGCCCATGACCCTGTGCTGGAGCGGGAGGTCGCGATCAAGGTCCTCCATCCCCACCTGGCTCGGGACGAAGCCTCTGTGGGTCGGTTCCGCCATGAGGCTCGGGCAGTGGCTGCCCTCCGCCACCCCAATATCGTGCGGGTGTACGACGCGGGCGTCGAGAACGACCAACACTTCATGGTCATGGAATTCATCGACGGGGGGACATTGGCGGCTCGCCTGCGCGGGGCTGAGACCGCCACGGGGCTTCCCGGCGAACAGGTGCTGCGACTGGTACTTCCTCTCTGTGCCGCCATCGATTACGCCGCCGGTGAGGGTATGGTCCATCGTGACGTCAAGCCCAGCAACATCATGCTGACCCGGAGCGGAGACCCCGTCCTGACCGACTACGGGATATCCGCCTGTTAGGCGGAACCACCTTCACCGCCTCAGGCATGGTGATAGGTAGCGCCCACTACATGGCCCCGGAACAAGCCCAGGGACTCGCGGTGGACGTCCGCACCGACATCTATGCGTTGGGGGTGGTCATCTTCGAGATGTTGGCCGGCCGCGTCCCTTTCGACGCAGACACTACCGGCTCGATCCGTGCTCAGCACCTGGTGGCCCCCGTGCCTCTGCTTAGCTCTTACAATCCCCGACTCCCGGCGGGGGTCCAAGCCGTCCTGGAGAAAGCCCTGGCCAAAGAACCGGGGGCTCGCTATCAGGCCGCCCGAGAATTAGGGCAAGCGTTGGCCCTCGCGTTGACTCTCCCCTCGACCCGGGTGGAGAGTCCGCCACCCGCTCCCCCGCAGCAGGAAACCCGCCGGCTGGGCGAACCTCCTCAGGACCTGGGGGTTCAGTTTGAGGTGCCCTATCCCTTCCTGCCAGAAGAGACCCCTGTCCGAGCCGGCCTCGGCCAGCGTCTACGCAGACACCCTGGCTGGCTAGCAGGCGGAGGAGTAGTGGTGCTCCTTGCTGTCATCCTGGCCGCTACTCTGGGTGGCAGAGGCGAGCCTTCTTCCTCCACAGCGACCACCCCGCCTCTTGAGGGGGCCATCTCCAGCCTGGTCTCCTCAGTGGCGACAGCTCCTTTCATGACCACTGAGTCGACCCTGAGCACGCTCACGCCCGATGGGAGCGTGCCGTCGGGCCGGTCAGCGGCTCTGCGCGCAGAAGCCGAAAGTCTCCTTAGGGCTGGTAAGTTCAACGAGGCTATCGCCAAGTACACGGAGGCCCTGCGTATCGACCCGAATGATGCCAAGGCCCGCACCGGGATAGGTGTCGCCTGCTACGACCTGCCCAGCTCACCGCAGCTTGCCGCCCAGCACTTGGAGACTGCCGTGGCCTTGGCGCCGGGGAACGTCCAAGCTTGGGCATTTCTCGGGGCCAGCCGGTACGTGGCCATTGATAGCACCGACGGCACCGACTACTCTTCTGCCCAGCAAGCCTGCAATCGGGCCGTGGAGCTAGACCCCGGGTTCGCCTTGGCTCATGGGTTCCCAGCGAAGATACATCTGGCAAGCGGCCAGCCTGCGGAGGCCTTGGCCGAAGCCTCTCAGGCCCTGACTCTGGGGCCCGATGAGCCCGAGGTCTTGGTGGCGATGGGCGACGTGAAGACGGACGCAGAGGATTTGGGCCAAGGGTGATCTGGAGGGAGCCAAAGTCAACCTGCGCAAGGCTATCGCTTTCGATGACACCGATGCCATGGCGCACTGGGCGCTGGGGGCGGTCCTCTACCGGCAGGAGGAGTACCCTGCCGCTCTTCCTGAGCTTGAACGCGCCGTAGCCCTCCGGCCTATCAACGCCGGCATGTGGGAGTGGTTGGGCGCCTGCTATTACGCCTTGGAACGCTGGCAAGACGCGCGAACAGCCCTGGAGAAGGCGCTCGCCTTGGGCCCCAGCCGCGACAGTGCCCGCGAACTGCTTGACGAACTTACCGCCGCGGGCCACTAATAGAACAACGAAGATCTTGAAACAGAAGCCGTAGGGTTGCTGCGCGCCCGAAGGCGTGGCAACGCGAGACCCGGGCAAGGCGCGGCGGCGAGGCGCCCGGACTCGGCGAGGAGAGGAGACTCACTTGAACAGACCCCTGGCCCCCGCCGTTCAGACCGAGCTCGGGCAGCACCTTTGGCGCATATTGATCCTGGGCTCCATCGGGATGTTCATGGGCACTCTGGTCACCACGGTGGTGGCCGTCGCCCTGCCGGTCATGGGACCGGCTCTCCAGCTTAGCTACTCCGAGGCTCTGTGGATACAGGCCGGCTACGTGATCACCATGTGCATTTTCCTCATCCCGGTGGGGCGTCTGGCCGACAGGCACGGTCTTCTTCGCTTCTATCTCTTGGGAATGGCCATCTTTCTCGTTTTCTCGGTCGCCTGTGCGCTGGCCTTCTCCGGCCCCTTTCTGATAGTGGTGCGCTGTCTGCAAGGATCCGGCGCCGCCTTCACAGCTGCGGCGGCCCCGGCTCTCATCACGACGGTCTTCCCGCCCGAGTGGCGGGGACGCGGTCTAGGGCTCAACGCCATGGCAGGCTACCTGGGCCTCATGGCCGGACCGCCTCTCGGCGGGCTGATCGTCACTCACACCAGCTGGCGGTGGATATTCCTCATCAACGTACCCCTCGCCTTGGGCACCCTTGCTAACGGCTGGTTCCTACTGGGGGATGAGCGTCGCGACCGGGCCGCCCAGCGAGGCAAAAGTGTCCCGGGGGCAAGTGCAGCAGGACCTTCCCCGTCGGCACCGAGTCAGGCCCCCGCTCACCACGGGCTGGGCCTGGACTGGCCGGGGACTGCACTCCTGGCCGTGTTCTTGGTCTGCCTCCTTGGGCCGCTGATCAGCGTGCCCTTCTGGGGTTGGCTCAGCGTACGCACTCTCCTGTTGCTGGGTGTGTTCGTGGTGTTCGCGGTCCTTTTCGTGCTGGTAGAGTCCCGTACCACCGACCCCCTTCTCGACCTCGATCTGGTCCGGAAGAACCGGGTGTTCGCCGCCAGTACTTTCGCCGCTTTTCTCAACTACGCCGCCATCTACGGGGTGACCACCTTGACTGCAGTCTTCCTGGAACTCAGCCAGGGCTACTCGCCGCAACACGCCGGTCTGTTGCTCTTGGTGCAGCCGGCCTTCATGGCCGCCCTCTCTCCCTTGTTCGGACGCCTTTCTGACCGTATCGGGTCCAGACCCCCAGTAGCCGCCGGTATGCTGCTCATCGCTCTAGGAACAGCGCAATTAGGCCTGCTACCTTCGCCCACCCCCGCTTCGCGAGTGGTGCTGGCCTTGGCCACGGTGGGACTGGGCATGGCCGCCTTCAGCGCACCCAATACCTCCGCGGTCATGGGAGCTGTGAAAAAATCCGAGCTGAGTCTAGCTTCCGGGTTCCTGGGTACCATGCGCACAGCTGGGCAGGCCGTGTCTATCGCTCTGCTCGGAGCTATCGCCGCCTCGGGGCTGGGTCCGGTCGGCGGACGCGTCCTCTTCTTAGGGGAGAAGGCGAGTGAAGCCGCCGCGGAATCTTTTGCCGGAGGCTATCACACCGCCATGCTGGTAGCCGCGGGATTGGCCATAGCCGGTGCTTTGGTGTCACTGGTGCAGGGACCTCGTCGGATCACAGACCTTGCTTCCGGGGGGTGAAGCATGCCGCGCAAGTTACGCGTCTATCTAGCCGGACCCATCACCGGCTGCACCGAGGAGCAGGTCAGATGGTGGCGAGAGGAGGTCAAGAGGCGTCTTGCCCATGAGTTCGAGTTCGAGGACCCCACTGACTGGGCCAACGGGAGACCCATCCCCTTCGAGATCGAGAAGATCCAGGCCTGCGATATCGTCCTGGCCAACATGTGGAAAGAGTCCATCGGTACCACGGTAGGTATCATCCGCGCCAACGAACAGGGCAAGCCGGTGGTGCTTGTAGATCCCAACCATATGAACAACGCCATCCTTCAGTCCCTGATACAACCAGAAAAGCCGGTAAGGAGCATCGAAGAAGCCTGCCGCAGGCTGCAAGAGATAGCCAAAGAGCTCAAGCCTCTGCGGGTACTGAAGAAGGACGGCCGCGAAGAAGAGTTCTCCCCCGGGAAGCTCACCCGCTCGGTAGCCCGAGCTGCAGCGGAGGCCGGTGTCCACGACCCTAATCTCGAGCAGCTCATCGCCAAGCCGGTAATAGACGAACTGCGCCGCCTGGGCGAGGAGCGGTCGGGGCCTTTCACCGAGGCGTCGGTCACCACCGAGGAGATAAGGCACAGGCTCCTCGACCGTCTGGAATCTCTGGCTGCCCGTCCTGAGCTTACTACCGATCTGCACGAACGGGCCAAACGGGTGCTGGCGGCCTGGCGTAACAAGGAGCAACAGAAGAAAGGGGAGCAAGCCATCCGGGAGGCCGAGCAGCGGGTCCGCAAGGCCGAAGAGGAAGCAGAGCACTGGAAAAGACTGTTCCTCAGTCTGAAGGACAAGGGCCTCCCCTCCCCCGAACCGGGCACGGCAGAAGGCCCGGTCGAGGTCTCCCGTTTCAAGAGCGCGGAGCAGCTTCTGGACAGGTTCATGAAGAAGTGGGGCTCTTTTGTGGTGATCCACACCGAGGCGCTGGCCACAGCACGCCGGCTCAAGCCTCCCCTTACTGCCAAAGAACGCGACGAGCTCTACGAACTTCTAGAGCAGCTGGGGGAGCTGGCCCGCGACCGGGCGCTGGCTCTCGCGGAAGGAAGCCGACTGCCCACTTTCGAGGAGCGCTTCGGCGACCGCTACGCCGCGACCGAGTCGGCAGAGACCAAGAAGCGCTATCGCCATGAGTTCCGCGAATACGAAGGAAGACAGTACCTGGGGCTTCAGCATCTCAAAGCCAGAGTAGAGTCCAGCGAGCGCCTCCGCGTGTACTTCGACCAGTTACCTTCCGGTCAGTTCCTGGTGGGCTGGATCGGCCACCGCAAGATCTATAGCGTGGACGGCTGAGCTGGCACGCTTTCATGATTCACTCGTCGTAGTCGACCTCCGGATCAGGCAGACCGCACACACCGTCGGTGCACTCCACTCCCGCTGGTCTGGCGAGCTGCGGCGGCCTCCAGTAGTCCACCGAGGCTGAACCCCAGCATCCGTAGTCGGTCGTCTTCCACACCGGGCTGGTCTCGCCCCCCACCACTACGACGTTTATCCTTTCGGGATCGTGATAATGGGGGATGAGCTCGTCGGCGGCCGCCTTGCGCCACGTGGCGAAAGGCTCGACCCCCGAGTCAGCTAGCGGGGCGACCAGCATGTCGATGTGGTCGGTCCCCCAGTAGCGACCGGCGGGGATGAGAGCATTCTGGGAGATCCAGCGACTGAAATCCTCTTTGCGCTCGAAACCGTCTATCTCTTTGAGTTGGCGCGCCACCAGGGGGTCGAGAAGAAGAGTGGCGTTGGAATGCAGCGCCGGGATCACGCTGAGCTGCAGAGTGACCTCCTCGCCGATCGTGCGCTTGGACGCGGCCATAAGGCTGTTCATCACAAACCAGCCCTTGAAGACGCTGACCACGCTCTCGTCGGGCTGGAAGCCCTTCTGCACGTGGAACGGCGCCCAGACACTCCGCTCCTCATTTTCGGCAAAACACATGTTGTTGTAGAGGAAGCCGTTTCCTTGCGAGCTCCACAGTGTCACTTTCGGCCGACCGAAGCCCCAGCAGAAAGCCATCAGGGTCCAGGCCCGGCCGATGACTGCATTGGCCAGGTTGCCCGGACTGAAGGCGGCCAACCCCGAATTCATGCCTATCTCATTGCGGATGGGCCCGTTCACCAGCAGCATACTGCCGAAGGGTGTCGTCGAGGGTGTGAGGGCCGACTGCTTGGTAGCGGCGGTGGCCAAGATGACCGGCAGATGCTCGGGCCGCGCTCCCGCCATGACCGCGATCACGGCTACGTCGAGCACCGTGTAGCGTAGCTGCTCCTTGGTGTCGTGCAGGAATATCTCTCCTACCAGCTCATCGGCCGGCCGGCCGGTGCCGGTCAGCATGGCTTGCACGCGCTCCTCGGTGGGCAGGACTACGGGCAGTCCATCCGTCCACCCGCGCTCGTAGAACAGCTGCTGCAGATTATCCTCGGTGTCAGGGCCGAGCATTATCTCGCGCTCGCTCACCCCCTCCGAGGCCAGCCGTACTCCGGATAGACCCCCCGCGTCCACCTCCGGCGTCTTGGTCAGAGCCTCGATTATCTCGTCGATGACCAGGCGGCCGGTCAAAGGATCGGGACTTTCCAGATACTCATACAGGGTTTCGGGGGGCATGCTCACTACCGGATGAGGCGTGAATACAAAGGGTAGATTGACTCCCAGTGACCTCATCTCCCGCTGCACGTGGCCGGCATATTCGTGGGTGGAGAGTGGCGCGGTGGGGATACCGTATTTTTGCTCCAGCTTGTTACTGCTCGCGACGACCGCCGCAGCGCAACCGGGTCAACCACCCACCCCCACGACGACCGCATGCCCTCCTTTGGCTTTGATCTCTTCCCATAGACTATCGTTGTCGTCCGCAAAAACGTGCCCGGGCTTGCGCCGTCTGATGGTGGTTACGGTCGGTAGGTGCTCGCTCATCCATTTCTGTAGTTGCTGCATGAAGCGGTAGCTGCCCCCAAACCCCGTGTCTACCAGATAGATAGTCTTCCCGTCCAGAGAATTGAGCCGCGGCGCAAGTCGCGCCAGAGTAGACACGGCTTGAGTATCGACGGTCTGGGCCAGACGGCCCTCCGGATTGAAGACGGTGAGAAGAGATGATCGCGACATGGAGCGCCTCCCCAGCCCACAACTAAGCAGGTTGACCACGCGCCCTACAGGATAGCAAGTGAATCTCATTCAGTAAAACGGCGTGCCGGCCTTGATCTCCCGACCGGTATTCGGGCGTCGGTACGCAAGAATTAGGCCCGCGGGTGCCTCACTTCGGGCACCCGCGGGCCCCGTCTCCCGCTCTCGGCGGACTCGCACCTGCTTGCGGAAGACGGATGGTCTAAGGCTTGATCAGCACCACGGAGAAAACCACGCTGCCCTGGCTCTCTTGGCCCCCGGACACCATGACCTGGCTGTCTTCTTTCTCGGCGCTGACGGCGATAGTGGTCTGGCCGCCTTGCTCTCCCGTGAACTTGTTGGTGATCTCGTAACCCAGCTCCCCAAGCGTCTTCACGTAGTAGTCGAGGAGCTTCTTGGGATCCTCCGTAGTCTGGAAAGTGACACTGTGCTCCCCTCCAGAGCTGTAAACGCCGACTACGTTGGCTCCCTGGGGCACGAGAGAACTTGGAAAGCCCTCGGGCAGGGTCAGTCCGGTACCGCCTTGCCAGGTCTTCTCTCCCTTTTCGTCGGTGATGCTTATCGAACCCGAGTCCTCGCCGAGGTCCACGCTCACGTCGACATTCTGACCGGACTCCTTGGCAGCGTCTTCTATAGCCTTCTCCACTGCCTTCTCAGCCGCTTTCTCGCCGCAGGCGGCCAAGGACAGCATGCTTACCACGAGAATCAGGCCAAGGACCAGCGCCCAGATCCAGCCCTTCCTGCGCAACACCGAGCAGACAGTATGCCTCTTTCTGGCTTTCATCGATCTCCCTCTTACTAGTTTGTCTACAAGAACAACATACTGGGCCGGCGCGTATAGGTCAACCGGTGGGCCAGCCCGCGGGCCGGCCTCGGGAACCCTAGCCCGGCCCACGGGCGTCGATCACGGCGCCGAACTCGGGGCGCGCGTCACTCCAGGATCTCGCCCGTGGACGCGTCCATGAAAAGCTCCTGACCCTCTTTGCTCTCGATGCGCCAGTACACCTGACACGTCTCCGGCACCTCAGCCGATGGATTGCGGTCAGATCTATACTGCCTGAGCGAAAGCTCCAGCGAGGTGATCTCGGTCACGCCCTGCTCAGACACCATCTTCACCGGCTCGGGACTATCGATCTTCCAGGCTCCGAGCAGGTCACCGACTTGCCACTCGGCCCCCTCCATGTATGGCTTTGCCGCCCGCTCGATCTCGGGTTCGGGTGTGTACTCGTCCTGGAAGTAATAGGAAAATAGACCGTCCGCAGGAACGGCGAGTACATGGTCGCCGACCAGTAGTTGCAGAGCCCATCTTTGACAGTCCCGCCCCGTGGTTCGGGGGCCAGGATGACCGGCAAGGCGTCCTGCGCCCATTCTTTCGCTTTGGGTAGCAGCAGGTCCATCGCCTGCCTGGCGCTTATGGCCCTTTCGCCGCCGAGACGGGTAGGCTGGACTGGGTCGGAGCAGAGAGCGCTGAGGAAGTGGCGGTCCCCCCTGACTCCTCTCCGCAACCCGCCAGCAGAAGTACCAGTACCCCCACGAGTAGCACGATCGTCGTAACCTTGAGAACCCGCGCGAACGGTAGCGCAAGAGCAAGCCTGTAGCCGGGCATCCTCCCCTCCTTCTTGGAACCGGAATAAGTTGCTGCGGGTGAAGCCCGTGAGATGGTGACTTAGCGTCATCGGGGTTCTATTGTAGGAAGAAGGTAGGCATCGTCAAGATTGCGGGATGAAGAACCTGCCATGACGCAAGAGACGGGACGAGTCCTCATCGGCACTTCCGGGTGGTCATATGGGCATTGGCGGCAGGTGTTCTATCCGGAGGCACTGCCTGCCAGAGACCGCCTTGTTTACTATGCCACGGAGTTCCCCACTGTGGAGATTAACAGTACTTTCTATCATCTGCCCCGGGAGACCACCGTGGCGTCTTGGGCCCGCAGCACACCGAGTGACTTCTGCTTCGCCGTCAAGGTGAGCGGCTACATCACCCACCGTCTGCGCCTACGCGGCTGCGAGGAGCCGCTCAGGGCGTTTGTTCGTGTGGTAGGCGGTCTGGGAAGCAAACTGGGTCCGCTCCTTTTTCAGCTACCGCCGAGCCTGCGACGGGACCCAGGCCTTCTCGCCGAGTTCGTCGGTCTCCTGATGGAGTCTCTGGCCCCGCTGCCTAACCAGCCCCGGGTCGCGTTCGAGTTCAGGCACCAGTCCTGGTATCAGGAAGAGGTGTTCCAGCTGTTGGCCTCCCAGGGAGTGGCGCTTTGCGTGCACGATTTCCGCGATTGCGAGGCCCCTTTTCGTCTGACTTCTTCCTTTGCCTACGTCCGACTCCACGGGCCTCAACGTCCATACACCGGAAGCTACGGGACTGAATATCTCGACAGGCTAGCCAATGAGTTGAGGGCCTGGGCTGCCAGTGGCCAGGACAGTTATGTCTACTTTAACAACGACGTGGCGGGACACGCGGTCTGCAACGCTCGCGAGCTGCGGCGCCGGGTTGATGAGTTGCTCTCAGCCCACGGCTAAGAACAATCGTCACACCAAGTGGCGAACTTCTGAGCGAAGACCTGGAAAGTGGTTGCCGCTCAGAGAGGCGTAGTCAAAGCGGGCCTTACGAGTAAGAGCGTCCCTTTCCCCCCCGACTATGCTCCTGGCTGCTCCCCTAGTATCGTTTGCACATAGAAAGCTAACCGACTCGTGGGTTGCAATCTCATCAGACTTGGAAAGGAGAGCTGTCCTTGCACGGCATGATCAAAGAATACGACCTCCCCGTCCCCATGCGCGACGGCACCGTCTTGCGCGTGGACGTCTACCGGCCGGATGCGCCGGGCAAGTTTCCCGTCCTTTACTCCTGTGCCATGCACAACAAGGACCTGCAGCGAGTGGAGGTGGCGGAGAACCTCAAGGTAGGACAGCCGGCCTGGTCTACCCAGTGGTACGGGATCATCGAGGCGGGCGACTCCAAGCGCTTCGTGGCCAACGGCTATGTGCATGTCATCGGTCAAGTGCGGGGCGGCCACAAATCGGAAGGGCAGCTCGGAGTGGGCGACGAGTGGGACCACTACGACACCATCGAGTGGATCACACAGCAGCCCTGGTGTGATGGCAACGTGGGTATGGTCGGGCTCTCCGCCTATGCCTACGAGCAGTGGCGGGCAGCCGCCCAAGGACACCCAGCCCTCAAGGCCATCTTCCCCTTGGATGCCGGGGGCTGCTACGGCGGCCTGGAAGGCTTCCGTGACCAGCACCCCGGCGGGGTCATCCAGACCATGCCCTACCACATCGGCCTGTTCAACAGCTTGCGCACGCACATCGACACTCCCCCGGAGTTACCGCCTGCGGTAGAAGAAGCCTGGCAGCGGGCCATGCAGAACCCCGACTACATGATGTACGTGAACCTCTACAACCTCCTTACCCTGCGCGGCCAGCGTGACCCGGGCATGTTCTATCCCCTCCTCTTCCCCTTCGAACGCCCAGGGACCATCGAGCAGACCGAGGCCATGCTCAAGAAGATCAAGATCCCCTTTGTCACCGGAGCCTTCGAAGGCGCCTACACCTACAAGATGCACTGGCAGGGAGCCCAGCACTACTTCTACGGAGTGGATGTCCCCCACAAGCACCTCTTCGTCACCCCGCCCGCTCATGCCGAGCGCCCCTTCCACGAGTGGCATGAGGAGATCATCCGCTGGTACGACCATTGGCTCAAAGGCATCGATAACGGGGTGGATCGTGATCCCCCGGTCAAAGCCTGGATCATGGGCGAGAACAAGTGGCGCACCTTCGGCGGCTGGCCGGTGCCCGAGACTAAGTGGACCAAGTTCTACCTGCACAGCTGGGAGAAGCTCTCTACGCGAGGGCATCTGCCGCCCGGTCATACCTTTGTGAACGAGCCTCCGGATGCTTTCGTGCAGATGCCGCCCACCCAGACCAACAAGATCGAGCGGCTGCGCTATATGACCGAACCGCTCGCCGAAGACACTTTGGTGGTCGGCCCCATCTCGCTCACTATCTACGCCTCCCTCGACCAGGACGACACCAACTGGATCGTCATCCTCAAAGATGTAGGTCCAGATGTGTCGGTGCAGACCGCGCGTCCCGGAGAGCGGGAAGTGCCTAGGAATCTACCCGAGCGGGAACTCACCCGGGGCTGGCTCAAGGCTTCCTACCGGGCGCTCGACCCTGAGCGGTCGAAACCGTGGAAGCCCTGGCATTACCTGAGCCCGGACAAGATCCAGCCGGTGGTACCAGGGGAGATCAACGAGTATCAGATCGAGATCCTTTCCACCGCCAACCTGTTCAAGGCTGGTCACCGCATCTGTCTGGAGATAACCAGCCTGGATCTGCCGGAAGGAGTGGCGGGAGAGACCAGCGTGGAGTACATCCCCTACCACGTGTGTTCAAGCAAGACCGTGCTGCACAAGATATATCACGACGCCGAGCATCCCTCGCAGCTGTTGTTGCCGGTGGTTCCGGTGTGAGAGGAGCGCATTGAGGCCGAGGCAATGCTGCGCGCACTCAGGGGCCTAGTGGAGGGAGCCGGCCCCCCCGCGCAGCTAATAGCGCAGGGAGACCTTCTTACCCCGCTTCTTGCGGCGTTTGCGAAGAGCGAGCTTGGCCTTCTTGTTCACGCGACCTCCTTGCCTGTGAGTGCCCTTCTCTCTAGACAAAGAACGAGGCGGTCCCGACCGGCCAGCAGGAATGCTGCCGTCGCGGCCTAGCCCTCTGCCGGTAGCAGAGATTGCTGGCCGCCGAGACCCGCCAACATTCGATTATAGTGCGGAACGCCAAGGTCTCAAGAAGGTCGCGACATGACATCGCCGTTTCCGAAAGCCGGGCCCAGCCGGAGAGAGGGCAGACGAGGGAGGCGGAAGGGCAACTGTCCCAACAGCGCCGCTCCGGCCTCACTGCAAGAAAGCCATCACCCGTTCAGCCACTCTGCGACCTCGTTCATCGAGAGGGATCAGCTCTATTTCCGAGGCAGAGACGGCCCCCACCCCGAGCTCGGCAGCGCGGCGGATCTGCTCATGCGCGAAGATCGGCTTCTTGGCCAAGCCCGAAGCCCGGTAGTCCACCAGTAGCGCTAGTCCTGCAGCATCGAGGGCGACTCTGTCGCTGGAGGCCAGCATCACCTCCGGGGCGACCTCCGCACCCTTGTCAGGTCCCCCGCTGATGAAGGCCCTGGCCGCATCGAGAACAGCGAAGTCCACCCGGTAGAAGGCGTTGATCTCCGCGATCATCAGCCGCTGATACGGCGAGCCGTGAAGTTCCCACATGTAGTCGTAGACACTGCCAGGAAGCTTCTTGGCCACCAGCCCGACTGAGTTCTTGAGCGACATGGTGAAATGACCACCGAAACGGTGGGTCTTAAGACAGCAGGTCTGGATGATCACGTCGGCCTCGAAGACCACCTTCGGTAGATAGAAGCCCCGCAGCCAGTGGGTCTCGCCGCGCTTGACGTGGGCCCAACTCCCCTTGGTCAGCTCATCGAGGACCACTACCTCGAACCCCATTTCGGCAGCGAGAGTAAGCACCCCCAGCTTGTCCAGATTCTGACGGGTGTCCCCCATCCCGCTGCGCTCGGCCACCAACACCCGGCCTGCCCCCGCCTCTTGCATCACCGCGACGAGGGCTCGTAAGGTGTCAAGATGTGTGGAAGCGGGGAAGGGATCGGCGCTGTTGAAGTTGGCCTTGAGGAGCACGGTCTTGCCGGAGAGAGCCTGTGGCGGAGCGGGGACGCCTTCGCTGGCAACGGTCAGGCTGTCTTCAGCCACACCAGTTCCGACCCAACCCTTCCCGCCAGGCAAGCACGGACCAAAGAAACCTTCGCGGAGAAGGCACCGCACCGCGGCGTCTCGGTCACGGGCGTCGACGATGTACACCCGAGAGGTCATGCTGCGCCCCACAGAGAAGTCATGTTCTACCATCCTTGACCTCATCTCGCCGGAGCTTGGGACATGTTACAGAACCTACGCATGAACCCCTGCATCTCAGGCCCGAATCCAGCGCCCCAAGGCTCCACCTATCCACTGAGCCACAAATACCCAGCCTAAGCAGAGGCCAGCCATTCCGGCGAGTGACCTTCCCGACAAGCCGCTACGACAGTCTGACCGAGCCGCCGGACCACCTTTCCTACTTGGGCTGAGCCGAGTTGGGCTGATCGGCAGACGGTCCGGCGGACTCCTGGCCTTCCGATGCAAGCTCAGCAGAGCCGGTCATGATCTCTCCGCCCCTCGCAGCTTCATTCCTCGTCAACCTCTCGATCTCATCTCTCACATCTTCCCAGTATTTTTCAGACCAACCCACGTGTGCCCCTTCTATCTCCTCCTAGGTACCTGCCCACAAGGTCGCGACCCGTGCCAGATTGCGGGTCACCGGGCTCCTCGACGCACCCGAAGTCCAACCCGTAGTCTCTAAAACCCACGCCGCGCGCCACGGCAAGTGAGGCCAGGTTATCGCGGTCGCAGCCCCAACCAGCCAGCTTGCCCTGAGAGAATATGTGGTGAAGAGCAGCCCTGACCACGCTCTTTGCATACCCACGGTCGCGGTAGTCGGGCAGTGTCTCCACCGAGAGGTCCCAGACCACCTCGGAAAGGGGCTTGACTGCCGCCCAACTCACCACCCGCCGGTCGATCACCCAGCCGAACACCTTGCCGCCCCACTCACGGTAGAAGGCTGCTGCCTGAGCCTCTTCCGCAGGGGAAACCTCTCGCACTTCGCCTGCGGTCGGAGCCCTACCCGGGGCGGCGCACTTTTCGACGCTACCGGGTTCGCACACCAGCCGGATGCCCTCGAACCAGCAGGGCGCACGCACGGCCGGCGAGACCGCCTGCTTGAGCGCCGCCAACCCCGCTTCATCCAGAATCGTCACGCCGCGGAGAGTCTCCCGCACTATCTTTCCCAGTCCGGGACGGACAGCTACCACAGCGCCCTCGGTGGTGATAAGACCGTATACCGCAAGCGGCCGACTCTTGGCGAACCAAACCGAGTCTAGATAGGACTCCACCACCACGGGACGCCCAGCCCGCAAAGCTCGCGGCTCACAACCCAGAGCCGCGGCAAAGAAGAGGTCCACCACATGCAGAGTCTCCTGGTTCATAAGGCCGAGTTTAGGCCGAGGCCAAGAGGCACGGCAAGGTTGAATTGCTGGGCAGAGTTCGCGTAAGTTTGACTGACCGCTCAATCTAGTAGAAGCCAACCGGCCCCAGGAGGTCGATGATGGATCTATCCCCCTTCCTTCGTATGCGCAAGAAAGAGCTGCTCGAATACCTACACTTCCTACTCTGGCACTACCGGGTGGTAGACGCCTTCTGGTTCCTCTACACCGAGGAAGAACGTGGCCGCCAGGCCGCTGAGCGACTCAATGAAAGGGTGTGGGAGCGGGTCTCCGCGCTAGCCGCGCGCGATCTCTGCACTCGCTTCGCTATCAAGGACGGCGGACTGGAGGGGTTTGGCAAGCTGCTTCGGCTCTATCCCTGGACTGTGCTCCTCGATTACAAGATCGAACAAAGTCCGAACCAAGTGGTAGTGACCGTCCCCAAGTGTGCTACCCAAGAAGCCCGCAGACGACGCGGACTGCCGGAGTATGCGTGCCAAGAGATGCACCGACGCGAGTTCACCCGGCTTGCGCAGGAAGTGGACCCACGAATAAAGATCACTTGCGATTTTGCCCCCCCAGGTCGACCGCCGACTGAGCCCGACTGCCGCTGGCGATTCAGGATAGAGGACCAGCGGATTGAGCCCGCTGGTGAGCTTCCGACTGACCACGCCCGCCAATGAAGTCATCGATGGCTCTGTGGAGGGCTGAAGCCGCCAGGCCAGTTCCCCACGCTTCGTCACTTCCCAAATGGGCAGGCAGGGAAGACGCATGTGGGACAACGCAGACAGAGTCCCCCATGACCATACTCGGCAACCTCATCTCGCTCTAATCGTTCACCAGCCAGCAGGCGAGGCAAAATGAGGTCAAAGAAACCACGAGGTCGAGCCAGCAGACCCCCGGGCACGCTCAAGATGGGCACGCCCCTACTGTAAGCGAGCATACTCATGGCTCCTGGCGCTACCGGCACGCCGTGGAACACGACTCGTTCAGCACTCGCCGCAATGGCGTCGCTGGTGCAGTCATCGGGTGAACCGCCCCCAGTGACAAAGACTGTCTCCAGTCCGGCCATCAGCGCGGATTCGATGGCTTCGCAAATGGCGGGAAGTTCATCAGGGACGATCCTTGTCCACGCGAGCGTGCTGCCGTAGTCAGCAAGACGACGGCGCAGCAAGGGCGCGAAGGCATCCTTCTTGCGACCCTCAAGGATCTCCCGCCCCGTGATGACTGCACCCCCTCGCAGAGGACGGTAGGGCAAGACGGCCAAGAGCGGTGAAGGCTCCCGGGCCAGCTGTTCGGCCCAGGTAAGCACCGGTTCTTCGACCGCAAGACCTCTGACCTTGGCCCTAGCTACCGTCTGGCCCTTCTTCACGGGAGAATTGTTGTGAAGAGTGGCGACCAGCACCTCTGGCTCAGAGTTGAGTGCCAGCAAGCGCTCGGCTTGGACTTTGAGGACCCCGTTCGCAAGGGTGACTAGGTCGGCCCAAGCTTCGCCTGGCATGATGACCTCGAGGTTGGACCCGGCCAGCGCCCGCCCTAGCCTCCAGGCAGCATCATCCTCGTGCACTTCTTGCGGCTCAAGCTGGAGTACTTTGACACTTGACTTGCCGATACTGCGGAGCACTTCGAGGTCAGCCTGCGTGATCAGGTGACCACGCCGTAGTACGGCTCCCTTTTCTTTGCCCGGGGTTATCCCCGTAAGGTCATAGGCCAAAGTCAGGCCCACTGCTTCCTCGATGGGGACGTCGTTTGTCTTCATAGCTACTGGACCTTATCCCCTCAGTGGGTGGAGCAGGGGCAGTAGCGCTCCAGCCCCAACAGCGCAGCGGCGCCAGCTATCGTCACCCCGTAGAACACGGTCGGTTTGGAGGAAAGTACGTCGTCGATACTGTTGTTGGCCAGAACCGTCCCCGTAACCAAGACCACGTCGGCCCACTCGACGACCTCAGCATTCCTCTCAGCGCTTTCGATGGTCACCCCTAGATGATCACGACCGACATTTTCAGGGTCAAGATCGGTAACGCGCACCTCGAAAGCATCCTTGAGAGCTGTCACCAGAGCTGGTTGGAGGCCGATGACTGCTACTCTGGGATGGCCAAAGCGTTCAACCAGGTACTCGGCGATCCCTTGCGCGCACTTGCGAGGCCCGTCATCCCGGCAATGTACTGTACGTTCTACGAGTCCCAGATAATGAAGCACCGCGTTCGCCGCCGCCACGGTCAAGGCCGAGTCGAAGTCAGTGAGAAGTGGGCGGCAAAGAGCCTCTTCCACGGTGCCCTGGAACTCCCTCGGCATTGAGGTGAACGCCTGACCGCGGCTCGCCCCATAGCGAGCTTCCATCATGAACTCTTTGCCCTTCTGGATCGCAAAATCCGACCGATCAGGGCGCCCGATAGCCTCCTCAGCCGTGAGGGGACGCGCTGACACCACCTCCAACTTGTCATTCAAGATGCCAGCGCCACGAGCCTTTTCCACGACCTCATCTCGGAACTTTGCGAGGATTGTCGATGACCTGGTCTTGTCCACTGACTCCTCCTGCTCTGCGCCCCTATTGGGGCCCTCTCATGCCTCACCCACTTTGCAAGATGACCTTGACGAAACATAATACTAAGCTTAGTATAACGCTCGGCCTGGGTCTAGTGGGTTAAGGCCTAGTTCGTTGTGACCCGGCTCGTTTGAAAAGGAGGCTCCGTGCGTCGGTGCTGCAGCCCAGAAGCGCGCACCAAGGCAGGAGGTTTTCGTTCTCGCTGCGTCTTCTGGGGCCTGGTGGGGGTTGTAGCCTCGGTCTTGGTCACGGGGATTCCCTTCTTATCAGGCTGCCGCGGTAACGCGGCCTCGACGGGCGAGGCGGTCTCGACGGCCGCACCGGTCTCGATGACCGCACCGGTCTCAACAGGCGAGGCGGGGCCTGAAAGTCAGGCAACATCGACAAGCAACCCAGCATCAGCAAACACAGGAACCTCACCCTACCCCGTGGGGCTGGCTGTTGAATTCACCGACCACGCGGCAGCGGGTATGGTGGCTTTGGACAAGGGTTGGTTCGAAGAAGCAGGCATCGCTGTCACTAGCTTTGAGAACTATGTCACCGGGACCGACCTGGCCGCCGCCTTGGCCAGAGGCGGCATCCAAGCGGCCTATCTCTGCTTGGTTCCGGCGCTGAATGTCGTGGCCAATGCCCAAGTCCCCCTCAAGGTAGTCGCCGGCACCCATAAGTATGGCTACGCCCTCGTGGCAAATCCGAGCCGAGTCTCTCAGCGCGAGGATCTGGCAGACCCTGCTGTCAAGCTAGGTTGCACTCAACCCGGCGCGGCGGCGGACGTATTGCCGATGCGCCTCTGTGACATGAGCGGTATTCCCAGATCTGAGGTCGCACAGCGGGTGCAGCGCATGAATCCGCCTGCTCAGGTCATGGCACTAAAGGCAGGAAGTATCGATGCCTGCTTCGTTCCCGAGCACTGGGCCTCTCTGGCCGAGAATCTTGGCTTCTCTGTACTGGCCTCTTGCCAAGACATCTGGCCCGACTTCCCCGGTAGTGTCTTAGCGGTCAAGGAAGACCTCATCCGCGATCATCCAGAGGTGGTAAAAGGCTTGGTCGCAGTCACCAAGAAGGCGACAGACTGGATCAACCAGAATCCCCAGGACGCAGCAGCCGTGGTGGCCGCCAGCCTGAGCGTCACCGGGAATACCGTTCTCCCCGAGAAGGCGGCGACGGCTGCTGCCAGACTGGTCGCCACGCCCGAGGTCATCGCCCTTTCAATGAGCCGCCTGGAATACACGACACTCCTCGATGCCGTTCAGGTCCAGGCTGTGATCGACTATGTGGTCGGGCTCGGTTATCTCAAGAAGACCATCAATGCCGACCAGGTGCTGGATCTTGACTTCCTGGCTCCCTGAAGAACGTTACCATCTCCGAGCAAACTGGTCCGCCCGTTTGCATAATCTCAGACGGTGGGGCTGGGGCCTTATTCCTATCCTCGCCCTGCTTGCCCTGTGGGAAGAAGTCCCTAGGGTCTCGGACGGGGCAGGTGAGGGGCTCCTGCCCCCCTTCTCCGAGGTGATGGTCCAAGGCGTCCATCTGCTGCGGAGCGGTGTGCTCGCGGACAGTCTCCCGAGGAGTCTGCTGCGCGTCTTGGCGGGGTTCGCCGCCGGCGCCGTCACGTGGATCGGCCTGGGAGTCCTCATCGGGTGGCAAGAGAAGGTGGGAAAGACTTTTCGACCGCTATTTGGCATCTTCTACCCAGTACCGGCTGTGGGCTGGGTACCTCTGCTTATGCTGTGGCTTGGCATAAGTGAACTGCTGCCGATAGTGGTCATCTACATATGCTCCTTCTTCCCCGTTCTGTACACGACTGTCGCCGGCGTGCGCAGTGTCGACAAGGAATACATACGCGTGGCCCGCAGTCTCGGCGCTTCTGAACGCTACATACTCCTGAAGGTGATTGTTCCGCTCGCCCTCCCTTACATATTCACTGGTCTCAGACTGGAGGCCGGCATGGCCTGGCGTGTTCTCGCCGCTGCTGAGATGATCGCCGTCCCTACCGGGTTGGGAGCGCTGATGATGAGGGCGCAGAGCCTGATACGCATGGACATAATCATCGCCTGCCTGATCGTGCTTGCGATCATGTCTCTCGTCTTTGAGAAGACTTTCGCGCTCCTCGAAAAGAGACTGACCATCGACTGGTATTGAGGATCCAAGGAGTGGCGGACTAGCCCCTTATGCCGAGTATCAAGCTCGAATCCGTGAGTCTGTTCGTGTGCCAGAACCTCGACCTGGCCATAGAGGACCACGAGTTCTTCGTTCTCCTCGGTCCCAACGGTTCCGGCAAGACCACGGTCCTTTCTGTGATCGGCGGTCTGGTCCCCTATCACGGTTCGCTGTTCTTCGACGGGATCTGCATGGACCAAGTACCTGCCAGCAGACGCTGGTGAGCTATCTGCCTCAGAACTTGGTGCTCTTCCCCCACATGACAGTGGCAGAGAACGTGGCTTTCGGTTTGCAGGCACGCGGATGGAAGCGCGAGCAGATAGAGGCGCGGGTGGCGGAGCTGCTCCATTTCATGCACCTCGAACAGCTGCGATACCGTCATCCCAAACAGCTCAGTGGAGGGGAAAGACAGCGGACGGCCTTGGCTCGAGCGCTCGCGCCCTCGCCAGACATACTGCTACTAGACGAACCCCTGGCCAATATCGATATGCAGACCGCGAAGCGCATCCGGACCTTGGTCAAAGAAGTGCATGATCTGACCGGTCTCACCACCGTCTACGTGACCCACAACCTCGAAGAAGCCGAGGAACTTGGCGACCGCGTAGGAGCCGAGGAACTTGGCGACCGCGTAGGTTTTCTCTGCGACGGCAGCCTACGCCAAGTAGGAAAACCGAGCGAGGTCTTCTTCTTCCCCCAGCACCAGAGCCTGGCGGAGTTCGTCGGCATGCCCAACATCCTCGACTGCAGCGACTGTCGGGCAGTAGCCCACGGGGTCGCGGAGGTGACATGTGCCGGACTCACCATACTGGTGCCCCACGAAGGCAACTCGATTAAGCGAATAGCCTTTTTCCCCAGTGACGTGTTCTTGTCTACCACGCGACCGCCGCGGCCCGATTTCAACCGTTTCGTGGGAGTGGTGGTCAGCGTGGCTGTGGGGCGCTCGAGTACAAGGATAGGTGTAGCTGTTCGAACGACAGTGCTTTATGCCGAGATGTCTCTGCCGCTCTTCAATGAACTCGATCTGAGCGAAGGCTGCCAAGTACACTTGATCCTTACGCTACGACGGATCAGGACGTACGAGCGGGCCGAGTAGGTTGCTCCAGCGCCCGGGCTATCACCGTGCCGCAGCGCCCGGGCTGGGGGCCAGCTCAAGTACCTTCTCCACTGCGAAACGGATCCTCTCCTTCGTACATTTTTCCACCCCTCCACTGGCGAAGAACTCGTCGCGCACGTGGTGGTCGCGAAGGGATGGGTATCCGGTGAGCTCCCCGCACACATATGAGCCTTGGGCCTCGACCCAGGCATCGAAGAACTTCTGCGCTGCCGACTCCACAGCTTCTGCTGCACAACCCACCGGTTCGTCGCGAGCCGCGTAAAGAGACAGAGCCACGATACCGGCACAAAAAGCTCCGCACGGCCCAGCGCTCCCGCCGACACCGCCGCCAAAGCCTGCAGCGGCGTACCGAGATTGCGGCCAAGGCAGGGGCAGATGGACGCGGAGCAACTCCATGGTGATATCGGCACAACTGCAATGAGGGCCTACGTCGATCCTGTCGAGCACTTCTTTGAGGGCCTTCTCGAATCCAAGGTCACTGTAGCTGGTCATAGACGGCACTCCTCATGAACGGTTGGGACTTACCCGCCTACGCTGGCCTGCACCATTCCGGGGCAGTCCTTTCCATTGTAGCGACCTGTGTCAAGTGGCGAAGCTCGAGCCCAAGCCGGGATACTGCTGCTCCCAGATGCTACTGTTGCCGCGAGGAGGCGAATAGCTCATGCCACACTTGAGGCCAAGCGCGAGTACCCTTCTGCTGGTGATGTTGGCACTCGTTGTAGCGATGACCGGCTGCGGCTCTGAAGCCAGTGAGGGCTCAGCTGGGACCAGCTTCCCGCCCAGCCTGTCGCCCCCGGAGTCACCACCAGACTCACGTCCCGTGTGGACCACCGCACCCCGCCCCGCCACCGAAGCCTCGGCCTGGCCAGCAACCATCACTGTCACCGTACTCTATGACAACACCTCGGCAGTCAGCGGCACTCGCGCCGATTGGGGCTTCTCCTGCCTAGTGCAGGGGTACGAGAAGACGGTGATCTTCGACACCGGCGCCCGCCCGCAGGTCCTACTGCATAACATGAGGTGTCTGAAGGTCGACCCGCACGAGATCGACACAGTGGTCCTCTCACATGAGCACTCAGACCACACCGGGGGCCTCCCGGCAGTTGTCGGCGATCACCAGCCGGCGGTGTATTACCCGGCCACTTTCTCGCAGAAGACTCTGGCGCCCGCCAGGGCGGCGAACTCCACCATGGTGCCCGTGGATGCCGACGCGAGCCCATGCCCGGGCGTCACTGTGCTTGCCCCCTTGGGCCGACCTCCAGAGTCCGGCCTCTTGTTGGAGACCAGCGCGGGTCCCGTCCTAGTCGTAGGCTGTGCCCATCCGGGAGTGCTTATCATGGCCCAAGCCGCGGCCCAGTCGGCAGGCAAGCCGCCCGTGGCAGTCCTGGGTGGCTTTCACTTGGGAAGCCAGAGCGAGCGCCAGGTGGCGGAGCTCGCGAAGCAACTGCAGGCCCTGGGGGTCAAGCGCTGCGGGCCAGCCCATTGCACGGGCGCCAGAGCCATCGCTCAGCTGGCGCTGGCCTTCGGCGAGGGGCTCATCCCCTTGGGTGTAGGAGCGGTGGTGGAGTTTTGAGTGGTCGGTCCAGGGCCAAGAGAGGACGACACGAGGCTGGCGGCCCCGAGCGGCCGCAGGCGGCAGCGACAGACATGGCCCTGAGCGGGGGCCGACCGGGGTGATGAGCGGGCCCGGGGAACTCCTAGAGACTTAGTGTAGCCCTGGGGCTTCACCAGCCTGCTCTTAGCCCCTGGCGCTGGGCTCAGCCTGGACAGGCGGGGTCGCTGGACAGACAGCATCTCCATTGCGCGGCTGTGGAGAAGTGTCAACTACGAGGAGACCCATCTGAAGTGTCCGAGAGCATTCCCGAAGCAAGAAGAGCTAGCCGCCTATTTCGACCTCCCTATGACACGCTGCCGGCCGCAGGCTCTCCAGAACCAGACTCCAGGCGGCATCTACTGGATTACCCTGCGCAAGGAAGAACAAGCAGCCTGGTGAGCAGAGGAATCACCTCCCACCTCGTCTCTGCTGCCCAACGAAACCCGGCCGCACCCGCACTTTCAGACCCACTGCAGAATCGCATGTGCTCAGAACGGTCAGACCAAGACTGACTATACCGCGGCACCCAGCAGGTAGCGCCTGGCCCAGGCATATCGCTGCCCGTCCTTCTCCAGCAGGTACCTGGCCAGCTGATCTCTCACCCCTGCTTCAGCCTGCTCCAGCGCTTCTCGCCGTGCCCGATCCGTGGACATGCGACCTTCACTAAGCTCCGCGGCTTTGGCGAAATACGCGTCGCCATCCTTGGGAAGACCTCTGATGTATGCGAGACGACCAAGCAAATTGCATGTATGGGCGCTGCCCGAATTCAGGCGAAGAGCCGCCAACGCACAATCCCAGGCTTTCTGAAGTTGCGATAGGTCGGCAAGAGCCGCCGCCCGACTAGTGAGAACTGCGGCGGCGGCGTCTGGAGGATAGCTCGCGGCATTGAAATCCGCAGTGGCTCGAACCGCTTCCCTGGGACGACCCGCGGCCCGAAACAGACTGGACACCCGAGCGAGCAACCACGGGTCCCCGACCTCCCGAAACTTGCGCAGAGAATGGTCCGCTGCGAGCCGGACGACAGGCGCCCTAGCGGCGTCGCTCTTTAGCCAGTCTACGTCCCCTTCAGAAAGCTCCTTCCCTGAGTCTATGTTCTCCAGGATGCGAAGCAGTCGGCCTGTGTACTGGACCCGGCCTTTGGGCAATGCCATTTTCTCGACTAGATGCTGGAACCTGGCTCGCCCCCGCCGAATCTTCTCAAGGCGCCGCCCCAGCGCCTCCTGTTCCTCGGTCGGATCACTTATGAGGATGTCTTCAACTAACCTTTGCTCAATCAGGGTAGGGATAACAAACACTTTCGTCGACGAAGCCCCGTCGTTCTCGAAGACGACGGTAAGTCTCTTCACAGTGCCTGATATCTCAGCTTCCCCGATCGTGCCCGCGCCCAGAGTCTTGTGAACGAGCTGCCCGCCGCAAATCACACGCCATCTGGCTGGTTCATCACCCGCAAACTCCGCGAATTCGAGAAATGGAATGACGATCACCGGTCCGGCCTCCGCCTCAGCTGCACCGCAGGCCCGAATCTTTGGCGCACATAGTCGTGGATCTGGCTTGGTGTCAACTCCGTAGTTGAGGCCCCAGTACGCACGTAGAAACGCTCTGTCGCACCGTCCTTTAGGAAGACTGGCGATCCCGCGGCTTGACAATCAACCACCATCACGCGGTGGTTCTTGTAGTCGTCGAACCGAACTTGGATGTACATCATGTGCTTGGGACCGATGCGCGCATTCAGCAGATTGATTAAGTGAAGATACATTTTGTCTTCACTCTCGAAACCGTCTTCGACAATGCCAACGGGAACACCGTCATCAGCCACCCCGATGATCAGCGTTCCTCCCTTCTGGTTAAGAAACCCCGCGATGGTCTTCAACACGCTATGCTCGATCCGCGGATCGTACTGTCCTGTATGAAGATTCTTGCGGAGACACGACTTGAACTCCACAGTCGTGGTCTCACCTGCGCTGATGACTTCTTCAAGCGTCCATTCGCTTGTGGTGCCCGTATCCCCGCTTAGCAGCTCGTATGCATCTTTGATCACCTGGGCCATGCGCTCACGCCTGGCTACAAGAAACTCTGAATAGTCCATAAGCTCCCAGCCGTCGGGAAGAGCATGCCAGTAATACATCTGAGCTAGCTCGGACGAAGTGAAGCGCTTTCGAACCTCGGGGAGGTACTCCGCGGGTGGCCGGTCGGCGAATTTGGCGTTATCTCCCCAGTCCACGAGAGCAAAGTTGGCAATCTGATTGGTGTCCCGAATCTCGGTAAAACCGAGCGTCTTGAGATAACTCTTGGGGAAAAGGTGGTGCCGCTCAGCCGCAGCCCTGTTGGCATGCACGGACGGCTCCAGTGCATTTGCCACCTTCTGGTGGGAAAACAGCACTTTGGCATCTAAAAGAACAAGAGCCGCGATATAGGCAAAAAGCGAGGGGCTGCGCGGCGACGACGTGGCGAGCTCATTAGGCAGAGTAATAGTCCAGTAGTCAGATGTTAGCGAAGCGTCGCACACCCGGTTCAGGGCCCGTACGAAGTCCTCGGCACTCTCGACGTCACGGAGTCTCGCGAGATCGGACTCCATAGTGGACTCGGGAGAGCTTGTATAGCGAGCAGTGAGACTGGTCATGAAGAACCAGCGGGCACAGACACGCCTTAATTCGTACTCGTCCACTCCATACTCTGTCCGGCCTAGTAGGTAGAACACATACGTGTAAAGGAGAGCGTTTTCCGAGGTGATGTGATGAGTCCACCACCTATGTGTCCGGACTGGGCAATCGACTTAAAGAGGTCATGCCATAGCTGCAGGTTGACCGTCTTGGCTTGAGCCGCTTTCAGCACCGCGAATTGTGCATCGCGGCGTTCCTCACAAACTCGCCAGTTTCGAGATCCTTACCGCGCAAGATGGAATATACGTGTTGTAGGCGCGCACGTCGGAACCCCACGCCAACCGACACCCGCAGCAGCTGGTCAGGCTCGGGACGAATGAAGTGGTTGAAAGGAGATGGCTTGCCTGTGGTTGGCCTGCGCGACTCGCGGCAGAATCGTTCCAGCTCGGCCCGGCCTTCGTCCCAGAACACTGACATCAGGGTCAGGATGAAGTCGGCCTGGTTGAGGGGCGTCCCTTTGCTATTGACACGTACGAAAACCTCGGCTACCTGCTCTTCATTTATGGACGCCGAGAGTTCCAAGGCTGTAAACGGGAAGGACGTGAGACTATGTAGCCGAGAGATAGCCTTCTTGACGGATTTCTCTTTTCATCTGCCGTGATTTCTCGGGAGGCACGCAGCCCGGCAAGATAGCTGTCCACCAACTCGAATAGGTCGGCCCCGTCGTTCCAAAGCAACGAGATGTTGGGAATGAAAGCCTTGTCCCTCCTGATAGCTGCGTCACACACCATGAACTGTTCGGTGAGGGGATTGAAGGAGATCTCGATAAACTCCTCGGTCATGTTCTGGCGGACGACCTTCTCGCTCCGGATGACCGCATAGAGCGAGGTAAGGCGCTGTTGACCGTCGACGATGAGCAGATAGGGGGTCTTCTGTTTGCCGTCGGCCCCGATCGCCCTGGTGCCGCCGTCATACGCGTTCTGCCAGAACAGCAAATAACCAACGGGATACCCACGGTACATGGAGTCGAACAGATCGCGGACTTTCGTGTTAGGCCAGACAAAGGGGCGTTGGATGTCTGGCAGCCCTATCGCCCCTATCTTGATCTGGTCAACCAGCATGCTCAGCGTGTACTCAACCTGCCTGAAAAGAGTTTCGGTCATACAGCCTGCCTCCGTTCCATCGTTGCAAACGGCATCGACCGCCTTTCACACGCCCGCAGATGATTGAGCGGCTGCCTCACTGCGTGCCTGCCGCTCATCCGGCCACTTCCTTCACCCCCCGCTCAGAAATCTCCCACACCCCGTGCGGCGAATCCGCCTTCATCAGCCCCTCTCGCACCAGAGTGTTTCGACACCATTGAGCTGTGTTGCGCCAACGCAAGGAATTGGGACTGGAAGGAAGCGGCTGGTGGTCATATTCATTTAGAACCGCGCGCATTTTCTCGTAGACAAGGTCAAGAACCTGCGCGACGGGCGCCTTGCCACCTAGTTCCACTAGAGCTTCCAAGAGCGGCCGGCGAAATACCTCCTCCGGAGTGCGGAGCCCGCGTTTGAGCTTTCCGAGATGGGTCCGTCTTGTGGCTTCTCGAGTCCCGCGCCGGTTTGTCAGCACGAGATTCTGCCACTCTTTCTGAAGAAGCCGGACCTTCTCCCGAAACTCGCTTAGACGCGTAGCTTCTTCAATTGCCAGCTTAGCCCGACTGTAATCACCCGAGCGAAAGGCCTCCGCGCCTACCTCATTGAGCTCGTTTCCTACCGCTTCGATCTCCTCTAACAGTATTTCGAAAGCTTCGTTGACTTCGTTAGTTTCCATCCGTCAGCCCCCGCCTCTCACACCTACCGTGCCTGATGTCTGCGCGAGTTTGTCGTACTCCTCCAGCACCACCCGCTTCGTCCGATACTCCCCCCACCTCGCCTCATCCTTGCGCTTGACGATGGGAAAGGTCTCCAGGATGTACTCCACGTCCTCGCGGCTGATGCCGTACAGCTGGAAAAACGCCGCGTCCAGTTCGCAACGCAGCCGAAAGCGCCGCTCCTCATCCCAGACCAACGGCGGCCCGTCGTACCCGCAATCACGAGCAAACGGCCGCATCTCCTGCGAGGTGTAGACCAGCTCAAGGACCCGGGGCAGCATCCATTCGGCGATGATCTGGCCGGGTGACCAGGGGGCAGGCTGGAGGTAGGCGTCGGGAGGAAGCACGGCAAGCTGCTGGAACACGTGGTACTTCAGATGGGTCCCGCCGATCTTCTGTCTTGACGCGTAATCACAGGCCAGAGAATCTAGGCAAGCCGCGAGTAAAGCTGCGCGCCCACCATCGCTCACTCCGGGAAACATGAGGAGGAGGGTGTCTCCGGTTCCCACCCGCGGCACCACGCTCGCGATCACCGTGCGCTCATCCGTGCTGCGGCAGATATCCCGCCACCCCAGCAGCCACTCCCGGTCCCAGCGCCCCTTGAGGCGCGCATCGACCTCGGCCTCCGGCACCCAGTAGCGCGGCAGCGCCACCGCTGCGGGGTCGGCCTTCTCGGCGTCGGTCATGTCGCGGGTATCGAGCCCGTCGTAGGTGGCCCAGCGGTGGTCGAAGTGATGGATCATCTTCGCCTCATAGAGCGGCAGGTAGCGCTCGGGGCGGTCACCGCGGCTGCTGGCCTCGTGGCGGTCCGCATTCCCGGCCTCGCGACCGCCTGCGCTGGTGCTCTCGCCGCGGTCCTCGCGCCCAACGACGTCCGTGCCGCCCGTCGCGCGGTCGCTGCAGCCGTGACCACCCGCCCCCGCCGACGCGGCACCGCCGCTCGCCGCCCCCTCCCCGCCCCGCACAAACACGTTCCCCTCCAGCCGCCACCCGTCCGCCTCCAACTCGGCCCTCGTGCGGAAGAGGTGCGAGTCGCTGGTCATGTTGAACAGGCCCTGCCGGAACGAGATCCCCCACGGGTTCTCCTCCGGCGGTCCCTCCCGGATCAGCACCGGCACCCGTCGGTAGATGCCTTTCGTGATCTCGGCGTCGCGGCGGGTGCGGAACACCGGGCAGGTGCGCGTGTTGGGATTGAGAAGAGCGATGTCCTCCGCCGAAAGGACGAAGCGGCGCTCGGGGTCGCGCAGGTCCTCGGTCTCGTGACAGAAAAAGGCGAACTCCGCCCCTCTCGCGGCCGGCGCCGCCGGACCGGTGAGCGTGAGAAGACAGAACTTATAGCTGCGGTGCACATCTGGGAAGATCGCGTTGCGATTCTCGAAGTCGTAGAGGCTGACCAGCGCCCCCCGGTCCATGAGGTCCTGGAAGAAGAACTTGGTGGTGTCGTCGGTGGCGATCCCCGAAGGGACGATGGTTCCCACCCGGCCCCGCGGTCCCACGAGCCTCCGCTTGCCCTCGGCGAACACCGCGTAGGTGTTCACATCCCCACGCCCACAGAGCGGATAGCGTCCCGAGTTGCGCACCAGATGGCTCTCGCCCTCAGCCGTGCGCCTTGCATCGAGGAAGGCTGCGTAGAGCGCAGGGTCGTCTTCCTTCAGGCGCTCGATCATCCGCCTGCGCGCCGCCGCGTTCTGAGCCAGCGCGATCTCGGGGTTCTTTGCGGCGAAGAACTCCTGTTCTTGGAGCTTGATCCGTTCCCACGGCGGATTTCCCAAT
>CAKZRW010000097.1 GCA_937148845.1 uncultured Actinomycetes bacterium
ACCAGGTACTGGAGATCGAGACTTCGCTACCACCGCGGCAGCTGCTTGCCGCTCTCCAGAAGATCGAGAGCCGGCTGGGCCGAGTGCGGGAGGTGCGCTGGGGCCCGCGGACCTTAGACTTGGACATCCTTTGGTACGATGGGTACTCAGTTCGAGAAGCCGACCTCACCTTGCCGCACCCGCGGCTGGAGGAGAGGAGGTTCGTACTTGAGCCACTGGCCGAACTGGCCCCCGACCTGGTGCTGCCCAGCGGGCGCACGGTGGTAGAAGCGCTATCGCTGCTGGAACACCAGCGGGTAGAGCCGCTCAGGGCAAGTGAGCCGGGCGAGGTAGCGCGAGAGGAAGACGAGAGACCTTGATGGACCGAGAGACGCTGCATGCCGAGATCAGGCGGTTGGCCGCCTCCAAGGAGGCGATCATCCTGGCCCACAACTACCAGCGGCCGGAAGTCCAGGATGTGGCCGACTTCACCGGCGACTCGCTAGGACTTTCGCGCCGGGCGGCGGCCTCCAGCGCCAAGATCATCGTCTTCTGCGGTGTGCACTTCATGGCCGAGACAGCCGCCATTCTCGCTCCCGACAAGCGGGTGATCCTTCCGGAACAGCGGGCAGGCTGCCCCATGGCCGACATGGTGGATGTCGAGGGCTTGCTCGAGCTGAAGGCGGAGCACCCTGGAGCGGTGGTGGTCACCTATGTCAACTCCAGTGCGGCAGTGAAGGCTGTGTCGGACGTGTGCTGCACCAGTGCCAATGCTGTGGACGTGCTGCGCTGGGTGCCGCCCGACAAGGAGATCATCTTCACTCCCGACCGCAATCTGGGGACCTGGGCCGCCAAGAAGGCGGGACGGGAGGTCATCGTGTGGCCCGGTTTCTGCCCCACCCACGAGCTTATCGAGGTGGCGGATGTGCTTGCAGCCAAGGCAGCTCATCCTCAGGCCAAGGTGGTCGTGCACCCGGAATGCCCTCCGGAGGTGGTGGGGCTGGCCGACGCCGTGGAGAGTACCACGGGGATGATCCGCTTCTGTCGGGAGGATGATGCTACCGAGTACTTGATCGGCACCGAGTGTGGCCTGCTCTACCGTTTGAGCAAGGATGTTCCCGGCAAGCGTTTCTATCCCGTCACCGGGGCAGCGGTCTGCCCCAACATGAAGATGACCACCCTGGAGAAGGTCTATCGGTCGCTTCGCGACGAGGGCCCTCTGGTCACCGTACCGGCGGACATCCGGACTAAGGCCCTCCAAGCAGTGCAACGCATGGTAGAGATCGGGGCCTGATGGTCAGAGCGAGTGTCACCACCGCCACCCCCCTGGTTTCCAGGAGTGGGGTCGAACTCCGCTACTCGAGCTACGACGTCCTGGTGATCGGCGGGGGCATAGCGGGACTCACGGCCGCGGTGGGAGCAGCGAACCGCTGGCACGTAGGTCTCATCACCAAGGGTGCGCTGGACGAGACCACGACTTTCCTGGCTCAAGGGGGCATCGCGGCTGCGCTCGGGGAGTACGACTCTCCGCAGCTTCACCTCCAAGACACCTTGGAAGCGGGAGCCGGTCTCTGCGATGAGGAAGCAGTGCGTGTGCTCGTGGAGGAGGGGCCGGCCCGGGTCGAAGAGCTCGAGAAGCTGGGGGCCAAGTTCGACCGCCGGGAGGGCAAGCTGATCCTGGGGGCCGAAGGGGCCCACTCCGTTCCCCGCGTCGTTCATGCCGGCGGTGATGCTACCGGCAGCGTAGTGGCCAGCGCCCTGGCCGAAGTGTGTCTTTCCGGCGGTCGGGTGGAGGTGCATGAACACGAGTTCGTCATCGATCTGCTCCTCGATGGCGGTCGCTGTGTGGGAGCGGTCTCGCTGGATGCTGAAGGTGTCCTCACCGTTTCTTTGGCTCGGGCCGTAGTGCTCGCCTGCGGCGGGGCGGGACAGGTTTTTGTGCACACCACGAACCCGCTGGTGGCCACGGGTGACGGACAAGCCATGGCCTACCGGGCCGGGGCCGTGCTCAGAGACCTGGAATTCATGCAGTTCCACCCTACAGCGCTCTATGCGGACGAAAACCCCACCTTGCTCATCACGGAAGCCCTGCGCGGAGAAGGCGCTTATCTCCTGGACCAGAGTGGTGAGCGGTTCATGGTGGAGGCTCATCCTCGGGCCGAGCTTGCGCCTCGGGATGTGGTCGTGCGGCACATGAAGCGGGTGATGGAGCGAGACCGTACCGACCATGTGTGGCTGGATGCACGCCATCTCGACTGCGCCTACCTCAAGGAAAGGTTCCCTACTGTACACCGGGGCCTGCAGGCCCGTGGTTTCGACCTCTGCAGCCAGCCCATACCGGTAGCCCCGGCTTCGCACTACTACATCGGGGGAGTGGTCACCGACCTCTGGGGCAGTACCAATATCCCCGGGCTCTACGCCTGTGGCGAGACCGCCAGTACGGGCATCCACGGGGCCAACCGCCTGGCCTCCAATTCGTTGCTGGAGGGCCTCGTGTTCGGAGACCGTACGGTGCGGGAACTCAATCGGTACTTGGCTGTTTCTGATCCGGCGGTGCGCAAGGTCCGCCTGGCCCTTGCCGATGAGCCCCGTCCCGGCAACGATTTGACGGTGGTGGCGGATATCCGCAGCCGTCTGCGGTCGCTGATGTCCGAGTTTTGCGGTATTGTCCGGAGCGGCAGTGGCCTCGAAGAAGCGGAGACCGGGCTCTCTGAGTTGGAGGCCGGCTTGATCCCGCCGGGCTTGAGCGTAGCCGAGATGGAGCTGTTCAACCTGTTGACCGTTGCCAGGCTCATGGTGAGGGCTGCATTGCTCCGGAAGGAAAGCAGGGGCGTGCACCTGCGAGAGGACTTTCCCGAGCCGGACGACCAAGGTTGGCGGGTCCATCTTCTGGCCCAGCTTGATCCTGAGAGCGGTGAGCCTGTCTTCCGACAGGAGCCTCGGGGAGCAAGAAAGGTAGGCTGAGCATGGTCCTGGGCGCAGCTGATCGGGAATTGGTGCGGTGGGCACTGGCAGAAGACCTAGCGGGTTTCGGCGATGTCACTTCCCTGTGGACGGTTCCGGCGGACCAGCACGCTCGGGCCGTTATCACCGCTCGCATGCCGCTGGTGGTCTGCGGTCTCGAACTGGCGCAAGCGGTCCTGGAGGAGGTCGACAGCGGGGTGGTGTTCACGCCGCTGGTGGAGGAAGGGGCGGAGGTCGAAGACAGGGACCGCCTGGTCCTCTTGGAGGGAGCTGCTCGCAGCATACTTTCCGCGGAACGCACTATGCTCAACTTCTTGAGCCATCTGTCTGGGGTGGCCACTCAGGCCCGGCGGTTCGCGCGAGCGGTCGCGGGGACAGGCGCCTTCGTAGTTGATACCCGTAAGACCACACCGGGACTACGGCGGTGGGAGAAGAAGGCTGTGGCGCTGGGGGGTTGTCTTAACCACCGGTTCGGCCTTTTCGACCTGGTGTTGATCAAGAACAACCACCTGGTGGCAGCCGGGGGGGTGAGAGCGGCCGTGGAGCGGGTGCGGGCTCAGGGGGCCGGCTACCTCAAGGTGGAGGTGGAGGTGGAGAACGAGGCTGATCTGCGCGAAGCTCTGGCCTGCGGGGTAGATATAGTGATGCTTGACAACCAGGACCTTGAGTCACTGCGGCGATTGGTAGCTCTGGCCCGAGGACTGCGACCCCAGATAACGCTGGAAGCATCGGGCGGGGTCACCCTGGAAACAGTGCGCGCGGTGGCCGAGACGGGTGTGGATCTGATCTCCACCAGCGCCATAACCATGGGAGCTCCCCCGGTCGACGTCGGTCTCACTCTGCTGGCAGCGGAGTGAGGGGTCGACCACCTGGTGACGGGGAGGAGAACACGTGTTGCTAGCTATAGACATAGGCAACACCCAGACCGCTGCGGGTCTGTTCACGGGCAGCGAGCTGGTGGCACATTGGCGGTACGCTACTGACACACGTAAGACGGGAGACGAAGTCGCGGTTCTCCTGGACTCGCTGCTCAGGCTGGATGGGTACTCGCGCAAGGACCTGTCCGGCGTAGCCATCGCCTCGGTGGTGCCCCGTCTGACCGGCGAGTATGCCACTATGGCCGCTGCCAAATTGGGGCTAGAGGCCTTGGTGATCGGCCCGGGGGTCAAGACCGGCATGCCCGTGCTCACTTCTGATCCTCGCCAGGTTGGCCCTGATCTCATCGTAGATGCAGTGGCCGCTTTCGAGATCCATGGCGGTCCCTGCATCGCTGTCGACTTCGGCACTGCTACTACGTTCAGCGCCGTGTCCAGGGCCGGCGAGTATCTCGGTCACGCCATCGCTCCAGGCATAGAGATCTCCTTGGATGCCTTGGCCAATCGGGCCGCCCGGCTCATGAAGGTGGAGCCCGCCGACCCGGGTACTGTCATCGGCAAGAATACGGTACAGGCCATCCAGGCCGGGACTGTCTATGGTTTTGCGGGCCAGGTGGATAGCATCGTCACGCGTATGCGGGCGGAGCTGGGGGGCCAGGCGGTGGCGGTCGCGACAGGCGGGCTAGCCGCTCTCATCTTTGGCCATGCCTCCACGTTGGACCACCTTGACCCCTTACTGACCCTACGTGGCCTTGAAATCATCTATCGGCGCAACTACCCCTGAGCCGGGCTGTGCCGGCGAGACGGCTTGCGCCGCCCCCAACGAGGTTGGCGCGCTGAATTCCATAGGCTCCTTCTTCGCCACGCCCTTCGTCGTAGGCCAGGTGCGAATACCCAATCGCGTGGTGCTCGCCCCTATGGCGGGCATCAGCAACAGCGCCTACCGGCGCCATTTCAAGAAACACGGTGTGGGGCTGGTGGTGACCGAGATGGTCAGTGCATACGGCCTCATCTATCAGAACCGCCGTACAGCCTCGTACCTAGATTTCAGCGAAGAAGAACGCCCGCTGGCGGTGCAGCTGTTCGGAGATGACCCCAAGGTGATGCGGCGGGCCGCGGAACTGGTGCTCTCGCGACCAGTGGCACCGGACCTCATCGACATCAATATGGGCTGTCCCGTGCGCAAGGTGGTGCGCTCGGGGGCAGGTGCGGCGCTGCTCGATGACCCGGATCGCGCGGTGGCGGTGGCGGCCGCCGTGGTGGCGGCCGCCACCGCCACCGGCGTCCCCGTCACGGTCAAACTGCGAAGTGGCGTGAGGATGGGCGAAAAGACGGCAGTGAAGCTGGCCCCGCGGTTGCAGCAGGTCGGGATCGCTGCCCTGACCGTGCATCCCCGTGCAGCCGCCCAGTTCTACCAGGGGGTCGCGGACCACAGCATCACGGCCGAGGTGGTGAAAGCTGTGGAAGTGCCGGTGCTTGCGTCGGGCGACATCAGGAGCTTCCACAGTGCTTCCGAGGTGGTGTCTCTCACCGGTGCGGCCGCGGTCATGGTGGCGAGAGGGGTGGCCGGGGATCCCTGGCTGGTGAGAAGCCTGCTCGCAGGCGGGGTCCAGGGGCGTCCGGGGTTGGCCGAGTCTGTGCGGGAATTGCGGTCCCTGCTTGCAGAAGCGGCACGAGACATGGGATCGGCGCGGGCTGCGCGCTGGATACGCCGAATACTAGGTTGGTATCTAAAGGGAGCGCGGGTTCCCACCCCGGTGATCGAGGAGTTGAGACGTCTGCCCGACGCTGAGTCTTTGGATGAAGCTCTCGTAGCTTTGCTAGAGGACCGGTGACAAAGTAAGGACCGAGGGACGAGCGCCGCGAAGCACCTGAACCCCGGATCCAGCCTTTGCTTGTTGACAACGGCCATCCTGGCCAATATAATCCCGCGCTCACTTGAACCAAATGCCGCGCTCACTTGCAGGCGCATGTTCATGGTGTAGCCGCGGGAGGAAGGGACCGTGTCTCGGAAAGAAATCATCCTCACACAAGAAGGTCTAAAGGCACTGCAGGAAGAGATCAACTACCTTTCGACCGTCAAGCGGGGAGAGGTGGCAGAACGTATCCGCCAGGCTCGTGAGTTCGGCGACATCACGGAGAACTCTGAGTACGACGACGCCAAGAACGAGCAGGCCATGCTGGAGCACCGCATCAGCATGCTGCAGGAGAAGCTGCGACGGGCTCGGGTAATCAGGGACTCCGAGATCGACACCGAGCGGGTCAGCGTAGGCAGCACGGTCACTCTGCGTGACCTGGACTCCAATGAGATCCGCATCTACACGCTTGTGGGGTCGGCTGAAGCCGACCCGACCAAGGCCCGTGTCTCCAACGAGTCACCGGTGGGCCAGGCCCTCTTGGGCAAGAAGGTGGGCGATGTAGTCACAGTGCCGGTACCAGTGGGGGCGCTCAGGTTGGAGATCCTCGCCATCGGGAAGATGTGACCATGGATCTTCCCGAGTGGGTGAAAGACCGTCTGGTTAAGGTCGAGCGACTGCGCAGCGAGGGCGTGGAGCCGTATGCACGGGCTTTTGAGGGGCGGACCCCTCTAGGCGAGATCGTCGCGGCGCACTCGAGCCTGGCCGTAGGTGAGACGGCCGAGGGAAGTCACTACCGCATCACGGGGCGGATCCTGGCCCGGCGGGAGCATGGGAAGGCCGTCTTCTTGACCCTTCGTGACGGTTGGGACGATCTCCAGGTCTACACCAACCTCGACACTTTGGGCGAGACCTCCTTCGCTCGCTTCAAGGACTTGGACGTCGGGGACATAATCGGGTGCGAGGGTCACGTTTTTCGCACTCGGCGGGGGGAGCTTACCCTTTTCGTCGAGAGTTGGAAGCTGCTCAGCAAGTCGCTTCGCCCCTTGCCTGAGAAGTGGCACGGCTTGCAGGACCGCGAGACCCGCTATCGCCAGCGCTACGTAGACCTTATCGCGAATCCCGAAGCAGCCCGCAAGCTATGGGCGCGGGGCCGTCTGGTCTCTGCCATGCGCCGGTACCTGGAAGGGCTGGGGTTTGTCGAAGTGGAGACGCCCATCCTTCAGCCTCTACCGGGAGGAGCGCTGGCTCGGCCGTTCGTCACTCACCACAACGCCTTGGACACTGACCTCTATTTGAGGATAGCCCCCGAACTTTACCTCAAGCGCCTCTTGGTGGGGGGGTTCGACAAAATATTCGAGATCGGGAAGAACTTCCGGAACGAGGGGATATCCCTGGTCCATAATCCGGAGTTCACCATGATGGAGCTCTATTGGGCTTATGTCGATTACCATGCCATCATGGAGCTGGTCGAGAACATGGTCCCGGCTCTGGCGCAGGAGGTCATCGGAACCACCGAGATCACTGTAGCAGGGCAGACCGTAGACCTGCGGCCGCCGTGGCCGCGGCGCACCCTAGACTCGCTACTCAGTGAGTATCTAGGACTTTCTCTGGCCGAAATCCGGGAAGCTCCAGAGCGAGCGCGGGCTCTCCTCAGAGAGAAACAGATCGAGGTGGAGAACCGTGACCCCTTCGCCACTTTGGTAGACAAGGCGCTCAAGCATGTCGTGTGGCCGCAGTTGATCGCCCCCACTTTCGCCATCGACTACCCGATAGAACTTAGTCCGTTGGCCAAGTCGCACCGTGACGACCCCCAGCTGGTCGAACGGTTCCAACCCATCATCGCGGGCCGGGAATGCGGGAACGCCTTCTCGGAACTGAACGACCCGGTGGATCAACGCCGTCGTTTCGAAGAACAGGCCCGCAACAAGGCGGCTGGCGACGAAGAGGCTCACGTACTTGACGAAGACTTCCTCCGGGCTCTCGAATACGGCATGCCTCCTGCCGGCGGGCTGGGCATCGGCATAGACCGTCTGGCCATGATCCTCTTGGGCGCGGATTCCATCAGGGATGTGATCCTCTTCCCGCAGCTTCGGCCCGAACGCTGAAAGAGTCGGAGGTCCAACCCCACAGCGAGTAGGGCTCCGGGGGAGGCTTGGCCGGAGCGGGCCAGACGCGGGCAAGTCCGAGGTCGGTCTCGGGGCATCAGGAGGAGGGGAGGAGCCGGTGTGGTAAACTTTAACCAGCAAGTCTCTTGGCAAGTCCCTTGAAGTTCTCCGGCGGAGTACGCGCCGAATCCCCCGTACTTGCCGCCGGTGTGCGGGCAATGGGCCCGCTGTCTGAGGAGGCCCCGGGTGTTTGCAGAAGAGTCACCCGACTGGAACCCCGACGCGAGCAGCTCGGTGGAGTGCGAGCTTTGCGGGGAGGAGCCTGCCACCATGCACCTCATACGGGTGGTGGAGGGCAGAGTGAGTCATACCCATCTTTGTCCCCGCTGTGCGGAGAACCTAGCCGAGCAGACCGAAGGTCTGGCCCTGGTATTGGCTCTGCCGACCGTACTCAGGGGCGCTAAAGCCAGGGCGGAGACGCCGGCTTTCTCGACCTCCAAGAGCAGGGAAGAGAAGTTGTGCCCCGTCTGTGGCACTACTAGCAGCGACCTTAGAGAATCCGGCCTGGTGGGCTGTGGCAACTGCTATCAGGTGTTCGGGGAGCAGCTCGAAGTTATGGTCAAGCGCGATGTGGAGATGATCGAGCATATGGGCAAGGTACCGCTCCGTGGCCCGGAGACCGACAGTCTCAGGCATGAGATCATGCGCCTGGAGCGCATGTTGCGGGAATTGGTCGCCCACGAGCGCTACGAAGAGGCCGCCGGCGTACGCGACCGGCTTACCGAGTTGGGCCAAAGGTTGCAGGGGGATGACGAGTGAAGCAGAGCACGATGACAGCCTCTGCCATGGTGTTGGCTCGTAATGATGCCGACCATCGCTTTCCCCATGTCGAGGACCGAGACGGCCTGGAAGAGCTGCGTTCGCATGTCACTGGGATGCTCAAGAGTGACGACTGGGGCGGGGCTTGGCAGGTCTACGAACTCGACGACCTGTCTGCCATAGATCTCGCCTATCTGGTCGAGCGGGGTCTCATGACCCCTCGTTTCGCTGATGGTTTGGGGGAGGGCCGCGCGTTTGCTGTCTACGGCGATGGGCTGGCCTCTCTGGAGATAAACGGTGAGGACCACCTGCGACTGGTCGGTTTCAGGAAGGGTGACGGCTTGGAGAGCCTCTGGCCCTTGCTGAACCTCCTGGACGACCGGCTGGAGACCGCGGTCGCCTATGCCTTCGACCCGGCTTGGGGCTATCTGACGGCCAGCCCGGCGCGGACGGGGACGGGCCTTCGGGTCTACGCTACTTTGCACCTGCCGGCTCTCATGCTGACGGGCAAGCTGGCCTCCATAGGACTGGAGTTGGTGAAACATGGGCTTAGCATGGCTCCTCTCTGGGGAGGTGCCGGGGGAGTGGTGCAAGTCTCGAACTCAGCCCGCCAGCAGGGGCCGGAGAGCGAAGTGGTCCGTCTGGTCGTTGACCTTTGCGCGGAGATCGTGGAGAAGGAGCGGTCGGTGCGGAAGATGCTGCTGAGGGAGAACCCTTTGCAGGCCCGGGACCAGATCGGACGTTCGCTGGGTCTGGCTCAGCATGCCTGGACCATGACTTTCAGCGAAGCAGTGAACCTCATCTCAGCGGCCCAGGTTGGATTGGAGGCTGGGATGGTGGAGGCCCCAGGGCTGGGGGGGCAGTCTGCCTTTGAACTCATGACGAAACTTCAGCCCGCGCACATTGTGGTCGAACATATGGATAGAAAAGTGGGCTGTTTGGAAAATACTGAGATAGATGAAGTCCGGGCGCGGATCATGCGCGAGGTGTTCGCCGGGGCCTGTGTCCGGTGATGGGAGAGAGAAGCAATGTTTGAGAGGTTCACAGAACGGGCTCGCCAAGTGATAGTCCTGGCCCAGGAAGAAGCCAGGATGCTGAGGCACAACTATATCGGCACCGAACATCTACTTTTGGGGTTGCTGCGCGAGGCAGATGGTGTCGCCGCCCGGGTGCTGGGTTCACTGGACGTGAGTCTGGAAGAGGTGCGGAGCGAGGTCGCCCGTATTGTGGGCGAGGGCGATCATGAAGCCCAGGGTCAGATCCCCTTCACACCGCGTGCGAAGAAGGTGTTGGAGCTGGCCCTCCGGGAGGCTTTGTCGCTCGGCCACAACTACATCGGCACTGAGCACATCCTCCTCGGTCTCGTCCGGGAGAGCGAGGGAGTGGCTGCTCGCATCCTGAACGACCTGGATGTAGATGCCGACAGGGTCCGCCAAGAAGTCATGAGAGTACTTTCCGGCCCGGTGCGCCGACAAGCCCGCAGTGGGCCGGCGCCCTCGATGGAGGGGATGGAGAGCCGCGAGAAGAAGGGCTCTAAGATCCTGGACCAGTTTGGACGCAACCTGACCAAGTATGCGGAGGAAGGCAAGCTGGATCCAGTTATCGGCCGCGAAACGGAGATCCAGCGGGTCATGCAGATCCTATCTCGGCGTACCAAGAACAATCCTGTCTTGGTGGGCGAGCCGGGCGTGGGCAAGACCGCGGTCGTGGAGGGGCTGGCTCAGCGCATAGCCAGGAATGAGGTGCCCAGTCTGCTCAAGGACAAGCAGATCTACACCTTGGATCTCGGCGCCCTGGTGGCGGGGTCCAAGTACCGGGGCGAGTTTGAAGAGCGACTTAAGAAGGTGATGAAGGAGATCACCGAACGGGGCGACATAATCCTATTCATCGACGAGATCCACAATCTGGTAGGAGCAGGCGCAGCCGAAGGGGCGATCGATGCGGCGTCCATCCTGAAGCCGGCTCTTGCCCGGGGAGAGATACAGACGATCGGGGCCACCACGCTTGACGAATACCGCAAACACCTGGCGAAGGACGCTGCTCTTGAGCGGCGGTTCCAGCAGGTCCAGGTGCGGGAGCCTACTGTCCAGGAGACCCAGAAGATCCTGATGGGTCTGCGGGAGCGTTACGAAGAACACCATCATGTCCGCATCACCGACGAGGCCATCGAGGCAGCTGCATACCTGGCCGACCGCTATATCAGCGATCGCTTTTTGCCTGACAAGGCCATCGACCTGGTGGACGAGGCGGCCTCGCGCAAACGCATCCAGAACATGTGCGCCTCGCCTGATCTGCAGGAAGTGGAGCGGGCCATCGCCGAGGTGAGGCGTCAGAAAGAAGCGGCCATCGAGACCCAGGACTTCGAGAAAGCGGCGGCCTTGCGCGACAGAGAGCGCAAGCTCCTCCAACAGCGACACGAGCTGGAAGAGAAGTGGCGGCAATCCGACGAAGCCGCCGAGATCTCCATCGGCGAGGAGGAGATCGCCGAGGTCACGGCTATGTGGACCGGCATCCCGGTCACCAAGCTGACCGAAGCGGAAGCGCACCGCCTGCTACGCATGGAGGAAGCTCTTCACAAGCGGGTGGTGGGTCAGGACGAAGCTGTGAAGGCGGTCTCGCGGGCCATCCGGCGTTCCCGGGCCGGACTCAAAGACCCCCGGCGTCCGGCAGGCTCGTTCATCTTCCTGGGCCCCTCGGGAGTGGGCAAGACCGAGTTGGCCCGCACCCTGGCCGAGTTCCTCTTCGGTGACGAAGGGGCTCTCATCCAGGTGGACATGTCCGAGTTCATGGAGAAGCACGCGGTCAGCCGTCTAGTGGGCTCACCGCCAGGCTATGTCGGTTATGACGAGGGTGGCCAGCTCACCGAGGCGGTGAGGCGCCGGCCGTATTCGGTCGTGCTGCTGGACGAGATCGAGAAGGCCCACCCGGATGTCTTCAACATCCTGCTCCAGATCCTGGAGGATGGACGCTTGACCGATGCCCAAGGGCGCACGGTCGATTTCCGCAACACCATTGTCATCATGACCTCCAACATAGGGGCGGCCACCATCTCCAAGGGACAGACCCTCGGTTTTGGCGAACCCGTGGCCGACGGCGGTCTGGAATACGAAGAGATGAAGAGTCGGGTCACGGGTGAACTGAAGAAGCTGTTCCGACCCGAGTTCCTCAACCGCGTGGACGAGGTCATCGTTTTCCGCAAGCTAACCAAGGCGGAGATCACCGACATAGTGGATCTGATGATGTCTCGAGTCGAGGAACAGCTCAAGGACCGCGAGATCGGGTTGGCCCTCACCCCGGCGGCCAAGGAACTGTTGGTGGAAGTCGGTTACGACCCCACCATGGGGGCCCGCCCGCTGCGGCGCGCCATCCAGCGTCACGTGGAAGATCTCCTGGCGGAGGAGGTTCTGTCAGGTCGCTTCCCGCGGGGGAGTACAGTGCTACTCGACCGGGAGGGCGATCATCTGGTCATCAGCGAAGTTATCCAGGGCGCGCCGGACGTGCTGGTAGCAGAAGAAACCAAGTGACAAGAGGCCGCTTATGCCGCGGACGAAGAAGGCCTATGTCTGCCGGGAGTGTGGCTATTCTTCTCCTGGCTGGTTGGGCCGCTGTCCGGGGTGCGGCGCCTGGAACACCATAGAGGAAGAAGCGCCAGCTCCGCCTGCGGTGGTGAGAGCGAGGAGGGGGGGCGCGGGCGTGGCCGTGGGCGGGCCCGCGCCCCTTCGTCTCTCCGACCTGGTCATCTCCGGCGATGAGCGCATAAAGACGGGTCTGGAAGAGTTCGACCGCGTTCTGGGCGGAGGGTTGGTCGCCGGTTCTCTCGTGCTGGTGGGCGGCGAACCAGGAGTGGGCAAGAGCACCCTCTTGCTGCAAGCTCTCCTTCACATGGAAGCGGCCGGGGTGCCCTGCCTTCTCGTGTCGGGGGAGGAGTCGGCAGCCCAGGTGAAGCTACGGAGTCTCCGTCTAGGCGGGGCGGAAAGTGGTCTGCCTCTGCTCACCGAGACCCAGGTGGAACAGGTGACCGCCGCGCTGGAAAGGATACGACCAGGCGTGTGTGTCATCGACTCGGTGCAAACACTCTGGTCGGCGGACGTGGGTTCCACTCCCGGCTCGGTCGCTCAGATCCGCGAAGTGACTTCGCAACTCCTGGTCACGGCCAAGACCCACGGCATAGCTCTCGTCCTGGTAGGGCATGTCACCAAGGAGGGCGAACTGGCTGGGCCACGGGTCCTTGAGCATATGGTGGATGCGGTGCTGTCGTTCGAGGGAGAACGCGCGCAGCCGTTCCGGGTGCTACGGGCCGTCAAGAACCGCTTCGGCTCCACGAACGAGGTGGGGGTGTTCCAGATGGGAGAGCAGGGCCTGAGCGAAGTCCCGGACCCGTCCGCGGTGTTCCTCGAGGAGGGCGACTTACGGTCGGGCTCGGTGGTCGTGCCGGTGGTCGAGGGTTCGCGTTGTCTGCTCGCCGAGGTGCAGGCTTTGGTGGTCCCGAGCGCACTAGCTATGCCGCAAAGGGTCGCACGTGGAGTCGATCGGAATAGGTTGGCCATGATAGTGGCCGTTCTAGCTCGTCGCGCCCGACTTTCTGTGCTTCAGAGCGACATATTTGTTAACGTAGCAGGGGGACTGGTCCTGGAGGATCCGGCGGCCGATCTGGCTGTGGCTCTGGCCGTGGCTTCCGCCTACCAGGGCGGAGACGGAGCCTGTGGCCTGGCTGCTTTCGGCGAGCTGAGCCTTACCGGCAAGGTCCGTTATGTGATGCAGGGCAGCAAGCGCATCCAGGAGCTGTCTCGGCGCGGTTTCGACCGCATCTTGGCGCCGACACGGAACGCCCAGGAGTACTTAGGCGGCACGGGAGCTCCGTCGGCCAGGATGCAAGCCGTGTCGGATATCGTGCAGGCGGTAAGGTTGGCGGCGGCGAGGAGTGACAGTGGGTAAGAGACCACCTGCCCAAGAGGAGAGGCTTATCCAGGCCTTGCAGATGGTAGCCCCGGGTACGGCCATCCGCGAGGGTATCGACAACATCGTTAAGGGTAGGCACGGCGCCTTGCTGGTCTTCGCCGAGGAGGAGCGTCTCAAGCCCCTCATCTCCGGCGGCATCGCCATCGATGTACCGTTTGCCCCCATGCTCCTCTACGAACTGGCCAAGATGGACGGCGCTATCCTGCTCAACGAGGCAGGGACTCGCATCCTCCATGCCAACGTGCAGCTCATGCCCGACGCCCGTATCTGGTCGCAGGAGACCGGTACCCGGCATCGCACCGCCGAGCGCGTGGCCAAGCAGATCGATGCACTGGCGATCTCGATCTCGGCGGCGCGGGATGTGGTCACCTTGTATGTGGGTGACATCCGCTATGTGTTGGAGCCCATCCGCACCATCTTGGACAAAGCGGACCAGGCCCTGCAGACCATGGAGAAGTTCAAGATCCGCTTCAATAACGTGGCCGACAGTCTGTCGCTGCTTGAGCTCCGTGACGCGGTCACCCTTCACGACGTGCTCAACGTGTTACAGCGAGCAGAGATGGTGTTGGTCATCGCCCAACTCATCGAGGGCTATCTGATCCAACTGGGAGCGGAAGGGCGCTTGGTGGAGCTGCAGCTGGAAGAGCTGTTGGTCAACGTCCGCGACGAAAGGGCCTTGGTCTTAGCCGACTATCTCCCCGACATCAACCCGGTCCGGCTGGAGTCCGCCCGGCAAGCCTTGGGTTCCGTGCCTTCGGATGAGCTTCTCTCGCTTAGCCGCATCGCCGAAGCTCTCGGTTTCGATTCCGGCGAGGACGCCCTGCAAAAGCTTGTCCATCCGCGGGGCTTCCGCATGCTCCGCAAGATACCGCGGCTTACTGAGGACGTGATCGACAAGGTGGTCTGCTGCTTCGGCGAGCTGCGTCGCATCATGGCGGCCTCGGTCGAAGAGTTGGCAGGAATCGATGGAGTGGGGCAGGCCCGGGCTGAGGAGATCAAGGCCGGCCTCGCCCGTCTGGCGGAGTCCATCACCATGGAGCGGCGGTCCTGATGGTCCTTGCGGTCCGGTTGCTGCTGGCTCTGGTCGGCGGGGTGCTCGGCTATGAGGTGGGCACACGCTTTCTCCCCCGGTTGGAGCTGGCCTCGCTTCCTTATGGTCTCTTGGTAGCTGCCTGTGCCGTGGTGGCCATCGCTCTGGGGGTGCTGGTCGGAGGGCTTGTGGGCCGGGCGGTCACCCGGTTGGGCAGGCGCCTCGACCGAAGTACCTCCCTGGTGACAGCCAGCGGTCTTCTGTTCACTACCTTTGGTCTTTTTGTCGGTCTGGCTGTGGCGGCTCTGAGCTCGCTGGCCATCAAGGACCTGCCCGTAGTCGGCCCCTATCTTCTCCCCCTGCTCTTTGCGGTGAGCGGATATCTCTTCGCCTATCTCGGCTACAAACGTCACACCGACATGGCGCGCGTATTGGGGTTCAAGGGGCTTCTCCAGCAACCAGGGGCCAAGCAGTTCATTCACCCCAAGATCTTGGATACCTCGGTGATCATCGACGGACGCTTGGCCGACGTCGTGCGCACGGGTTTTCTGGAGGGCGATCTGGTGCTGCCCGGCTTTGTGTTGGAAGAGCTGCAAGCCATAGCCGACTCCACCGATCCCAGCAAGCGGGCCCGAGGCAGGCGCGGTCTTGACACCGTCCGCCGTCTGCAAGAAGAGGGTGGTCGGGTGACCATTGTGGAGCGCGATTTCCCCAACCTCCAAGAGGTCGATGCCAAGCTGATCCGGCTGGCGAAGGAGATAAAGGGAGAACTTCTCACCACCGACTACAACCTTAACAAGGTCGCTCGCATCCAAGGGGTGGAAGTGCTCAACGTGAACGAGTTGGCCGACACCCTGAAGACCGTGGTCCTCCCGGGTGACAAGATGCGCGTGCGCGTGGTTCGCGAGGGCAAAGAGGAAGAGCAGGGCGTGGCCTACTTGGACGATGGCACCATGGTAGTCATCGAGGGCGGGCGCAGGCGGGTCGGCGAGGAGATCGAGGTGGAGGTCACCTCGGTCCTACAGAACCCCTCGGGTCGGATGATCTTCACGCGGCTGGTCTTGTGAGAGGAGGTGGGATGGGCGGAGCAGGACTCAGTCTGGCCATAGTGGTGGCTGCCGCGGGTCTTGGCACCCGGCTCGACTCTGGGCTGCCGAAGCAGTATGTACCTTTGCTTGGCATCCCGATGTTGCAGCGCACGCTCAGCGCTCTCAGCTCCTGTGCGGAGGTGGACGCCATCGTGGTGGCGGTCAATCCCGAGGATGTGGAGTACTGCGAGCGAGAGATCCGTTTCGAGAGCATCCAGAAAGTAGTGGCGGTCGCCCCCGGAGGGGAAGCTCGTGCCCTCTCGGTGCGTAATGGCTTACAGGCTCTGCGGACAAAGGGGGTCTGGGACTTGGTGGGGGTGCACGACGGGGCCAGACCGCTGGTCACCTGCGGGGAGATCAGCCGGGCGGTGGCGGCGCTGGCCGCCGATCCGAGGCTCGACGGGGCGGTACCGGCCATCCCCTGTGTGGATACCATCAAGGTGGTCGACGAGGACCGTATCATAGTCGAGACCCCGGCCAGGCACACCTTGTGGCAGGCGCAGACTCCCCAGGTGTTCCGCTGGGAGGTCTTGTTCGCTGCTTACTCCAGACCAGAGAACGAGCTTCTGGCCCATACTGACGACGCGGCTCTGGTCGAAGCCTGCGGCGGCCGGTTGGCGGTGGTGGAGGGCTCACCGGAGAACTTCAAGGTGACTGATAGGATGGACCTGCGTCGCGCCGAACACGTTCTGGCGGACCGCAGGCGGTGACTGCTTCCCGGCGGAGCTTCACCGAGAAGCGCGGGAGGCACTCTTGGGAGAAGAGCGCGAACTACGGGTAGGGCTGGGAGTCGATGCGCACCGCTTCTGCGCGGAACGCCCCTTGGTGCTGGGCGGGGTAAGATTGCGTGAAAGGAACGGTCTGCTCGGCTACAGCGACGCGGACGTCCTCACTCACGCCGTCATGGATGCCCTGCTAGGCGCGGCTGGGTTAGGGGACATAGGACAGCATTTCCCCGACAGCGATCCCGCCTACGCCGGGGCCGGCAGTCTGGGACTGCTGCGCAAAGTCGCCGAACTGCTGGCAAGTAGCGGCTGGCGACCGGTGAACGTGGACGTGGTGGTGATCTGTGAGGAGCCCCGCATAGCTCCGTACCGCGACGAGATGCGGAAACGGCTGGCGCGGGCCTTGGGGATAGCCGATGAGCAAGTGGGCGTGCGAGGCACCACCACGGAAGGCTTGGGCTTCACTGGTCGGCGGGAAGGCATCGCCGCCCAGGCGGTAGCCCTGGTGGAGCGGCGTGAGGGGGGCGAAGCGTGCAGCAGTGAGCAAAGGAGTAAGGAAACTGAGAAGCGCAGGGATGACAGGTGATCACGGCGATTCTGGGGTCCGGGTACGTTTTGCTCCCAGCCCCACAGGGTCGCTGCACATAGGCAGTGTTCGCACCGCCCTTTACAACTACCTTTACGCTCGGCGTCATGGGGGTACCCTGGTCCTTCGCATCGAGGACACCGATCTGAAGCGTTCGGCGGTGACTCATGACCGCGGTATCTTGGAGTCCCTGGCCTGGTTGGGTCTGCAAGCGGATGAAGGTCCGGACGTGGGCGGACCCTATGGACCTTACCGGCAGAGCGAGCGGGCCTCCATCTACGAGGCGGCGGTGCAGAAGCTGCTCGCCAATGGTCATGCCTACCCGTGTTTCTGCCCCCAGGAGCTGCTCGACCGCAAGAAAGAAGAGCAACTTGCCCGCGGCGAGATGCCCAAGTACGATCGCACCTGCTACCGCTTGAGCCCTGACGAAGTGGAAGCCCGTCTGGCCCGGGGAGAGAAAGCGGCCATCCGCTTCCGGGTGCCGGAGGGGGAAGTGACATTCGACGATCTCATCCACGGGCCCATCACCTTCTCCTCTGAGGTCATCGGCGACTTCATCATCAAACGTACGGATGGCGGCTACTCCTACAACTTCGCCGTGGTGGTGGACGACGCCGAGATGGCCATCACCCACGTCATCCGGGGAGAGGACCACATCACCAACACGGCCCGGCAGCTCATGCTCTTCGCTGCCCTGGGGCGTCCGGCTCCGTGCTACGCTCATCACTCGCTGATCCTTGCCCCGGACGGCAGCAAACTCTCCAAGCGCCACGGGGCTACCTCCATCGCCGAGTTCAAAGCTATCGGTTATCTGCCCGCAGCCATCGTCAACTACCTGGCCCTCATAAGCTGGCATCCCCAGGACGAAAGAGAGAAATTCTCGCTCGCCGAGCTGACCGAGGAGTTCGAGATCGAGCGACTATCCAGAAGTCCGGCTGTCTTCGACATCCACAAACTCAACTGGCTGAACGGTCTCTACATCCGCGAGCTGCCTACCGAGGAACTCTCTCGGCTCATCGCTCCCTATCTGGCTGGAGCCGGCATCGCTCTCCAGCCGGTACAGCGGGAAGTCGTAGCCCAAGCCATCCAGGCCAACCTAGTGGTTCTGAGCGACGCTCCTCGCTACGCCGAGCTGTTCGTCAAGGATTTCGTCCTGGAGGACTGTGCGGCCGCCACGGCGCTGCACAGCCCGCATGTCCCTGGCGTGCTCCAACTGGCCCGCAGACACTTTGCAGCCATGCCAGAGGAGTTCCTTCTGCCCGCTGCCGCGCGCGAAGTGCTGCACGGTCTGACCGAGGAGGCCAAGGCGAAGGGCCTCAAGGGTAAGGCGCTCTACCTGCCGGTGCGGGTGGCGCTTACGGGCCGAGACGAAGGCCCCGAGCTCTTTTACTTGATAGGGGGACTGGGTAAGAGGAAGATACTCGAGCGGCTCGACGCGGGTCTCGCCTACGCTGTCCGCTCGGGGGAATGTGCTTGAATCTCCTTGCCTTGCTACTTGTTCACCTGGCCTGAGGAGCCGTGATGCGACTTTATGATTCTTTGAGCCAAGAGAAACGAGAGTTTGTCCCCCGCGACGGGGACCACGTCACCATGTACTTCTGCGGTCCCACCGTGTACAACTATGTTCACGTGGGTAACGCCCGTCCTTTCGTGGTCTCCATGGTAGCCAAGCGCTATTTCGAGTCCTTGGGCTACCGGGTTACATTGGTCGAGAACATCACCGATATCGACGACCGCATCATAGCCAGGGCCGCCAGCGAAGGCCGCAGCTGCAAAGAGGTGGCCGAGGAGTTTGCGCAGGCCTACCGAGAAGACACCGACCGGCTCGGTCTAGGTAGACCCGATGTGGAGCCGCTGGCCACCGAGCATATACCCGAGATCATCGACCTGATTGCGAAGCTGGTGGCTCACGGTCACGCCTACCAGGCCGGTGGTGACGTCTACTTCGACGTGGACAGTTGGCCCGAGTACGGCAAGCTTTCCAAGCAGCAGGTCAGTGAGATGCGGCACGGGGCTCGTATCGAGGTGGGGGAGAGCAAGGCCGACCCGCTCGATTTCGCGCTTTGGAAGGGAGCAAAGCCCGGTGAGCCGGCCTGGGACAGTCCTTGGGGTCCGGGGCGCCCCGGGTGGCACATCGAATGCTCAGCCATGAGTCTCAAGTATCTGGGGCCCGGCTTCGACCTCCACGGCGGAGGGCGTGATCTCATCTTCCCGCACCACGAGAACGAGATCGCGCAAGCCGAGGGGGCGGGCTACGCATTCGCCCGTTTCTGGGTGCACAACGGGATGCTCAACTTGAGCCAGGAGAAGATGTCCAAGAGCATCGGCAACATCCGCACCTTGCGCAGTGTCCTCGACGCTCATCGCCCGGAGGCCCTGGTCGTCGCTCTTCTCGGCAGCCACTATCGCAGCCCGTTGGAATTCAGTGCGGAGCTGCTGGAGGAGGCGGAGGAGCAGGTGGGACGCCTGCGCAACATGTTCCGCGAGCTCAGCGACCGGATGGCAGGCGCGGGGAGCGAAGAAGTGCCGGCCGTTCACTCAGGGTCAACAGCTGAACCAGGGCTGGTCCCCGAGGCAAAGCCATTCTCCCTTTCAGGTGTCGGTGAGGTCCGACCCCCGAATGGAACCACCAGGGATAGTGATTTCCGGGGGCGCATGGCTGCCCGTCGGCAGGCCTTCGCTGAAGCTATGGCCGACGATCTGAACACGGCGGCAGCTCTCGCGGAGGTCTTCAGTCTCGCGCGAGAAGTGAACGCAGCCCTTGCTGCGGGGGAGCTCGGACCCGAAGGAGTAGCCGCAGTCCGGGCCCAGCTGGCCGCCATGCTCCATGTTCTGGGGTTGGATGCGGTCACGAGCGTCCGCGACGAGATCCCCCCTGAGATCCTGGCCCTGGCGGAAGAGCGTCAAGAGGCGCGGGCACGGCGCGATTTCGCGCGGGCGGACGCTTTGCGGGCCGCCATAACGCAGCGTGGTTACGAGATCCGGGATGCGCCCGGTGGGTACAAGATCGTCCCCACCCGCTAGAGACCACCGACAGCGCAAGGGGTCGGGGGAGAGCGGGCTTCAGCTGATTTACGGACGCAACGTCGTGCGGGAGGCCTTGCGGGGAAGGCGCCGAGTGCATACCGTGCTCCTTGCCGGGGGACGTGGGCGGGGGGTAAAGAGTAGCCCCAGTGATCTAGAGGCCGTCCTCGCTCGCTGGATTGCCCAGACTAAGGTGCCGGCACCGCCTCTTGAGCGGTTTAATCCTGATGAGCTTTCGGCTCTTGTGGGCACCACCGAACACCAGGGTATGGCGGCCGCAGTAGATCCCTATCCCTACGTGGATGGTGGGCAGGTGCTAAAGGACTACACGCTGGTGGTGGCCCTGCACGGGGTGGAGGATCCTCACAACCTAGGGGCGGTAATCCGCACCGCCGAATGCGCAGGAGCGGCCGTAGTGATTCCTCGCCACCGGGCGGTCGAGGTGACGCCGGCAGTGGTCAAAGCCTCGGCCGGGGCCACCGAGCATGCGTCGGTGGCCCGGGTGCGGAATTTGGCCGACTTCCTGCTGGAAGCCAAGAAAGCGGGTTTCTGGGTCTATGGGGCGGCGGCAGGGGCTGCCTCTCGATACGACAGTCAAGACTACAGACTGCCAACCTGCTTTGTCTTGGGCTCGGAGGGAGAAGGCCTCGGGCAGCGAGTGACCTCGGTCTGCGACGTGCTGGTGAGACTGCCCCTGATGGGGCACCTCGAATCGCTCAACGTAAGCGTGGCTGCCGGGGTATTGCTGTATGAGGCGCTACGGCAGAGAGAGGCCTCCTGCGCCGCCTCCGCGGCAGACTCCAGTCTCTTCCCTGATGAGGGTGGCTGAGCATGGCGGTCTACGTCATCGACGGCTACAACCTGCTCCACCAGCTCATCGGCCATCGCCAGGTGGATGATCTGGAGGATGAGCGCAGGCGGCTGATCGACCTCGTCGCCAGCTACATGGGGCGCACGTCGGACAGGGCGATCATCGTTTTTGACGCTCGCACCCAAGCGTTGCAAAAGCAACAGACTGCAACTCGGAATGTAGACATCTACTTCGGGTCCTTCAGGCGGTCAGCGGACAGCATCGTGGAAAGGGAGGTTTATGCGCTGAGTACCGGAGAAACCGTCATCGCCGTCTCTTCTGACTACAACCTCCAGAAGACCATCTTCCGGCCGAACGTCACTCGTCTTTCCTCCCGTCAGTTCGCAGCCGAACTGCAACGTCACACAAAGACTATTGCAATTTCTAAAAATTGCATTACAATGGCACACAGGGTCGAAGACCGCATCGACTCCGAGACGGTCGAGAAGCTGAGAGCGTTGCGGGATGAACTGACACAGGAGCCCGAAGCCAGGGGCGGGCTCTAGCGGGGGAAACAGCGAGGCTCGCGGGGCTCGCGTTCGAAGGGGTGAAGAGATGGCGAGTGCAGGGTTCGCGCGGAGAGCGGCCGAAACGGCCCCGAAGACGCCAAGGGAGTGGGCGGACGAGGAGCTGGTGGCTCTAGCTAAGTCCGGTGACGAAGAAGCCACGCGCAGGATCTTGCAGCGCTATCAGCAGTTCGTACGCATCAAGGCGACCCAGTACTTCTTGTCCGGGGGCGATACCGACGATCTGGTGCAAGAAGGTTACATCGGCCTTTATAAGGCCATCCGCGACTATGAGTTCGACCGCAGCACGAGTTTCCGCAGCTTCGCGGAGCTGTGCGTGTCGCGTCAGATCATCACCGCAATCAAGACGGCTTCTCGCCAGAAGCACGTGCCGCTCAACAACTATGTCAGCTTCAGTTACATGCCCTTCGCCGCCGAAAGCGACACTCGCACCCTGGCGGAGGTGATCCCCTCAGGCCGTAGCAGCGACCCGGTAGAGCAGGTGATCAGCTCGGAAGAATTGGAGAGTCTGACCGACTGTCTGGTGCGCATGCTGAGCCCGCTCGAGTCTCGGGTTCTCAAGTACTACCTGGAAGGCAACTCCTACGAGGCTATCGCCGCTCACATCGGCTACGACACCAAGACAGTGGACAATGCCTTGCAGCGTATCAAGCGCAAAGTGACGGCCCATCTGGAGAGTCGGCGCGTGGTGTACTAGGTGCTGCACTAGGACCCGAGCGCCCCCTGCCGGAGGGGCGCGAACTGCTCTCACCGTCTTCTGGCCAGACCTGGGGAGGCCGGTACTGGCAGCTGGTGCCAGGATTGGCTCATCGCCTGCCCCTGTCCTAACTGGGCCGCCCGGGCCAGGGTCAGGCCAGGAGCAGGGGTCTTGGCCTCGCGTCACATCATCTTCTTAGCCAGTTCCATGCCCTGTTCGGCGGTCACTGCCGGGAATACCCGCCACTCGAACACGTCATCCCACTGGCTGGTGGCTGCCATGACCGGACCGATGTCATCGGTCTCCATGATGGCGATGACCACGGGATCAGAAGACTGGAGCCAGTATTCGGCTACGAGCTTTCCCCCGGGCGGGTAGGTCCACTGCATGCGGCGGGCGACGCGCTCCTTGGTGGTGCCTGCCCTCACTTTGCCAAGCGCGACGAAAAGCATGATGCCTCCTTTCGGGAAGGACCATCGGGACACTAGCGTGAGAGGTGGATGAGATTGATCGGCTGACGCGGTTTCGGAAACTGCAGGTTCTTCTGGGAAGACAGGCAGTTCCAGCCCGGGCGGTCCTTATGACCCCAGTCTAGCCTGGTCTCGCGTCCTGTCAATCGGTTTTCAGGTACATCGGTTCTCACAACAGTCGGTTCTGGGGCACATGCTGCGATGCCGCCGAAGACTCTGGCTTGCGGTAGACCCCGATGAGGTGTACGCGGGCCCAGCGCAAGAAGCGCAGGCCCAGCAAGCGCTCCCCGGCACTGCAGGCGAAGAAGAGAGGCCGGTTGAACGCGAGGTAGGTGGGATCGCCGTTCAGAAGCAGCCGTTCGCGCTCGAACCCGAGCTTGCGCAGGGTGCGATCCACGCGCCAGGGCGTGTTCAGCCGGTAGTAAGTGGGGAAAGTGGACTCGACGCCGCGGCCGTACAACCGCAGGGTGAACACCTGGTGCAGCGCGTTGGGGATGATGCGTGTCAGCCACACGTTGTAGTTCCAAGCATTCGGGGTGAGAAAGACGACCGAGCCACCTGGGCGTAGGACCCGCAGGATCTCCCGGAAGGCCTTCTGGGGGTCCTTGAGGTGCTCGATCACCCAGGCCATGGTCACCAGGTCGAGGGTTGCATCGGGGAAGGGCAGAGCCTCAGCCACCCCGACAGCTAGGTGAGAAAGCACGTTGTTCTGTTCGAGCGCCCGCGCGTCCGGGTCGATGCCGTAGGTGTGGGGGGTACGCCCGTAGACTTCTTTCATGAAAGCGGTGGAGCCGCAACCGATGTCCAGCAGACGGGTCTCGGGGGTCACTCTCTCAGCCACCAAGGCACGGTACAGCGCGGGGCTGGACTGCCAGTCGGGATGGCGCTGCTTGTACAGACGGCGAAAGTGCTGTTGACGCAGCTGTCGCTCCTGCATGCGGTCGTGTAGAGCTCGATTCATATGCCAAGGGTAGCAGGCCCCCTGAGTGGGGCGAAGGATGTCGGTCACACTCTGCGGGTTTCTGCCCTTGGGCCGCCGATGGGTGCTGGCGACAGGGAGCGGGGGCGAAGAGTGGGCGCACGCGGGGAGTGGGCGCGAGTGGGTAGTGCGCACAGTCAGGAGATGGACCCCCGCCCCCAAGAATCCCCTCTCGGGAACCATTCGGGCGCGATAAAATCTCTGCACACCACGAGCCGGTGTAGCTCAACGGTAGAGCAGCTGATTTGTAATCAGCAGGTTGGGGGTTCAAGTCCCTTCGCCGGCTTTCCAGGTCGGCTCCTCATCCTTGGCTGGTGGGTGACCGGTCCATGTATCCCAGACACGCACTTGCTCGGGGACTTCCGTTGCCAACTCCGGAGTTCGAGTCACAAGGATAAGCGTGGCGGCTGGGTGCTCTTGAGCCGCGAGTGGAACGCCCGCATCTCGCGCTGGAATGTGGCCGCACTCAGGACAGTAGTCTTGCCGGTGCGACGCATATCGACCAAGAGCTCGGCCTCGCCGAGGAGGGTGGGGAGACCAATGTCGCCTATGTCGCGCCAGCTGAAGTCGGTAAGGGCCGCCGCCTCAGTGTCAACGATCTTCTGGCGGGAAACGTCGCGAAGCTGTTTTTCCTTGAAGGACGGTTCAAAGCAAAGCCGTCCTTCCCGTAAGGACAGCTTTGATTATCGCAGTAAGGCCGGCGGTATCAGAGGGGGCGTTGTGGAGCAAGCATCGTCCTGTCCGTCGTGCTCCAGTCCTGTCCGTCGTGCTCTAGCTACCACGAGGTCCGGCACTCTTGCTCTTGGGTCCTGAACGCCTCTCTAGGAGCGTGTATGTCGTCAGGATCGACCCGGCCACAAACAAAAGGCCCGAAACTGCTCCCAAACTCGCTCGAAAGGTTACGACGCACTCTCGATCAGGTACGGCCGCGAGGAAGCCCCCCAGGAGCCCGGCTGCCAGCAATACGGGTGCGAGGAGGCGACGACCGCCCAGGAGACCGACTCCCACGAGTATCAGCGCAAAGGAAACGACAACGAGGAGTACCACTGTGAACCCCTCTAAGTGTCTCAGCCCGCGGAACGGGAACAACCAGACAAGTGACGCCGCGCCGACGACCGCCAAGCCGGCGCCCGATGCCCATCTACGACGTTTCATGCGACCGTAACCCCCAGGCTCCTTACAGCAGGGTCCGAACCCCCGCCAGGATCAAGCCTGCTCTCCCTCTTGTCCGGCGGTCGGTTCGAGTCCGGGAGTGGAGAC
>CAKZRW010000098.1 GCA_937148845.1 uncultured Actinomycetes bacterium
GCCCCAAGCCGAGCGGGGTACGGAGGATCCTCCGGACGGGGAGGGGGAAGCTGGATCTCGTCTCGGGGAGGGAGATGGAGCCTCTCCAGGCGTTGTCGACGGACTTCACCGAGATCCAGTACGCGGGAGGGACGAGGAAGGCGTACCTGATGGCGATGGTGGACGTGGGGAGCGCGTGGGTGCCGGGGTGGGCGGTGGGAGTGGCCGGCGCGGCGCTGGCCATCGAGGCGATACTGGTCGGCGGGTTCCTCGCCCTGAACCCGACTGGGGGAGTCCTCACCAAGCAAGCAGTGGTCCCCGTGGCGATGAAAGCACTCCTGTTGGCCGCGCTTGCGTGGGGGGTGATGCAGGCCGTAGGATCCACTTGGCTCGGGTTCGGACTTGCTGTAGGAGTGACAGGAGGGGTTCTTCTGGCGATGGACCGGGAGATCCGCGGATACACGGGCCAGGCCGCCCGGATGCTTCCTGCCTGGGTGCGATGGCGCACCAGGGGGGGGGTGTAGCCATGCCGCCCGTGGTGTCGGTGATCATGCCCGCCTTCAACACCGGCCGGTGGATCCGTCAAGCGATCCAGTCCGTTCTAGTTCAGTCTTTGACCGACGTCGAGGTGCTCGTTGTGGACGACTGCTCCACAGACGACACCACCCGTGTCGTGGAGAGCATCCAGGACGAGCGTGTGCGGCTCCTCCGTCAGCCGGAGAACCGTGGTGTCAGCGCCGCGCGGAACCGGGCCCTGGCTGCAGCGCAGGGCCAATGGGCCGCAATCCTGGACTCGGACGACTGGCTCGCCCAACGGGACCGCCTGGCCGACCTCGTACGTCTCGGAGAGGAGCACAACGCTGATCTCGTGGGGGACGACATCTTCCTTGTCCAAGACGGGAAGGACTGCGCGTGGTCGAGTCTGCTGGCTGAGAGTGGGCTGAGACTCGACCGTCCACAGGTCGTGGACCTACCGATGTTTGTGTCGCGTAACCTGGGCTTCATCAAACCCTTGATCCGTCTCCCGTTCGTTCGAGAGCACGGGTGTCGTTACGACGAGGACCTACGAATGGTCGAGGACTGGGTGTTCCTCATGGAGTGCCTTCTTGCCGGGGCCCGCTTCGTCCTCTCCCCCGAAGCGGGCTATGCCTATCGCATACGCTCAGGATCTCTCTCCCGAGACGTGCTCGCCCTTCTCAACCAGGTAGAGAAGAACCTGTGCCGCTACCTGGTTGACGCTCGACTAGCAGGTCGCCCAGAGGTGGTCTCAGCACTGGAGAGGAAGCTACGCTCGGTTCGTGCAGATCGCCGGTACTACGGGGTAATGGGGCCGTTGAAGCAAGGCAAGGTGGCGGTCGGAGTTGCAGCGCTCGCGCGCACGCCGGAGTTCCCTTTACTTCTTGCTAGACGTGTTCCCCGCATCCTCAGCCATCGGGTACGGCGCCGCCTAGTGAAGCTGGAGCTGCCGATATGGAACTGATCATGGGCAACGACGGGCCCCGCGTTACGGTGATCACCCCTACGTTCAACCGCGCCAGCCTGCTCCCCCGCGTGTACGCCAGCCTTGTCGCTCAGACCCGCCAGGACTTCGAGTCGCTGATCATAGACGACGGCTCGCAGGATGGGACGAAAGATGTGGTCACCGAATGGGCCAGGCACAGCGCGTTCCCTCTGCGTTACGCGTGGCAGGAGAACAGCGGCAAGCACGTTGCCATCAACCACGGCGCGCGACTCGCCCTGGGGCAGCTTGTCCTGGTCCTGGACCCGGACGACTGGCTCCTTCCCGAAGCCATTGAGCGCGTGCTCTACTGGTGGAACACGATCGCGGAAGGACAGAGGGAGCGGTTTGCGGGCGTTGCTGGACTATGCGTAAACCCCACTGGTGACGTCATCGGCACTCGGTTTCCACGCGAAGTCTTGGACTCTGATTCGGTTGAGATCCGGGTCCGGTACCGTGTCAAGGGCGACAAGTGCGAGGTCTGGCGGAGGGATGTTCTCTGTCGGTTCCCCTTCCCGGAGAACCTGGGCCGCTTTGTCACCGAGGCACTTGTATGGAACCGGATTGCCCGCCAGTACAAACTGCGTTTTGTAGACGAGCCCTGGATGGTGAAGGAGTATCAGGCTCACGGGCTTTCCGCGAGAGGCTTGGAGGTCTCAGCCGGTTCGCCACGGGCCACGCGCCTGTACTTCAAGGAGCTGATCGAAGCCTCTGAAGGTCAGATCGGACTGGGACCGCGTCTTCGGATGCATGCAAGCTACGCGCGGTTCTCCTTTCATGCCGCCATCTCCCTCGCCCGGCAGGCCAGGGAAGCCCCCAGCAGGTGGCTGTGGGGCGTTGCTGCCCCGGTTGGGTACCTCGTGTACCTTCAGGACCTCTGGCGGCTGCGAGGGACGAGGAGACACCGGTGAGGGTTGGTCTTTTCATCCCTTCCCTATGTGGTGGTGGGGCCGAGCGGGTGATGGTGCATTTAGCTCGGGGGTTTGCCGGGCGAGGCCTGAAGATCGACCTTGTGCTTGCCAAGGCCGCGG
>CAKZRW010000099.1 GCA_937148845.1 uncultured Actinomycetes bacterium
CCCCGTGCCCTGAGCGCCTCGGCCAGCAATTCCATCTGCGTGGACTTCCCACAGCCGTCCAGTCCCTCGAAGGTGATGAAGACTCCCTTCAGTCCGGAGCCGAGGCCGGCCAGTGCCCCTTCCTCCAGCGTGGCGTCCTCCGGCGGCCCACCATAAGGCTCCTTACCCAGATCAGACTCGCGGGGAGCTGCCTCGGGGAGAGGCGGTTCGGTTGCAAAAGGCTTCTCACTCATCGTCTTTCTCGCCCACGGCAGTGGCTACCGTCCGTCGACTCCGTCGCCCCACGCGTCCCGCCGTCCTCGCGGCTTGTTTCTCCCGATAGCCATCTTTACTGGGGCAATCAGGGTCCAGACACAAGACCCACGGGCGCCGCCCACCCAGGATCTTGACCTTGGGACTTCCGCACAGGGAACAGACCTCGTCGGTTCCGATGACGTCCCCTCTCTGAGGCAGCGGGTAGGTCTGATCGCACTCAGGATAGCCCTCACAACCGACGAAGCGTTTCTTGCTGGTCTTGGAGCGGATCACCCGCAGCTTGTTCTTGCCGCACTTGGGGCAGTCTCCCAGTATGCGGTCATCGGTGATCCCCTCGTAGATCTTAGCGGCGACCTGGTCACGGTTCCGCTCCAAGGTGGCGTAGGCTTCCCGCAAGAGGTCGCGCGAGAGCGCCACCACTTCCTCTTTGCTCAGAGCCCGCTCCGAGATGAGGTCCATGTCTTTCTCCAGCTCGGCTGTCATCTCGGGAGAAGCGATGCGGGGCGCGTGCTGCTGGATGGCTTCTGCCATCTTGATGCCCATCTCCGTGGGCTCCATCGGATTGCCATGGACGTAACCCCGGTCGTAGAGATTCTGGATGATGGTGTGACGGGTGGCCTTGGTGCCCAGGTTGTACTTCTCCATGAGCTCGATGAGCGTTCCCTGTCCGTAGCGCGGGGGTGGTTGCGTCTCTTTGGCCTCGAGCTGCTTGTCGACGAGCAGGACCGCGTCGTCCTTATTGAGCAGCGGCAACTCCGCGTCCTTCTGCCGACTGTAGGGGTAGTAGTCGAGCCATCCGGCGAAAACCACCCGGTTCCCCCGAGCGAAGAAAGGCTCACCGCTCACAGACAGATCGACCCGGTTGGACTCCATGACCGCTTCATCGGCCAGCGTGGCCATGAACCGGCGGGCCACCAGCTCGTAGAGTCGCCATTCCCGCTCACCGATCTCCCCCCGCCTGAGCACCCCCGTAGGGTAGATGGGGGGATGGTCGGTGGTGCGGCGGTCGCCACGGCTGGGATGGAACGCCTCTTTGGCCAACAGCTGTCCAGCTTCAGTGCTGAATTCCCCCTCGGCGAGCAGAGCCAGGCTTCCTCGCAGGTCGAGAGAGGGTGGATACACGGTGTTGTCGGTGCGCGGATAGCTGATGTAGCCGGCCATGTACAGGTCTTCGGCGATGCGCATGGCTGCAGCCGCGCTGTAGCCCAGAGAAGTGGCAGCAATGGTGAAGCTGGTGGTGTTGAAGGGCGCCGGACGCGGTATCTTGCGCGAAGTCTGCTTGACCGCTGTCACCCGACCGGCCCCGGCGAGCTTCTCGTAGATGGCTTCAGCCCTAGCCTGGTCGGTGAACCGCTCCTCCTTGTGCACAGCCGAGAAGCGATGACCGTCTGCCTCCAGCTCCACCTTGACCACCCAGTAAGGCTCGGGGACGAAAGCCCTGCGTTCTTTCTCGCGCTCCACTATGAGGCACAAGGTCGGGGTCTGGACTCTACCTACGCTCAAGAACTGGTTCCCCAGACGCGAGGTGGCCAGAGAGACAAAGCGCGTGAGGGTGGCTCCCCAGATCAGGTCGATGTCCTGCCTTGCTTCTCCGGCTTTGGCAAGCGGCTCGGAGAGATACTCGAGATGAGCAAAGGCCTTCTTGATGTCACCCGCGGTAAGAGCCGAGTAGCGGGCTCGCCTCACCGAGCGGGCTAGACGAGGATTCTCTTGCGAAGCGAGCTCGAGGGCCTCCAGCCCGATCAACTCCCCTTCGCGGTCGAAGTCTGTGGCGATGATAAGGGACGTTGCTTCCGCAGCCAGACGTCTTACAGCCCGGATGACCGACTTGGCCGTTTCAGTCTTCACCAAGGGAGCATCGATCAAGGCACGCGGCTCCACCTTGCGCCACTCAGCATATTCGGGCGGAAAGTCCACTTGGACCACGTGCCCCTTGAGCCCTATAGCCACTGCGGGCTGACCGGATTCGTCGGTGAACCGGTAGTAGGGCACCTTGAGGAATGACTCCTCCTTGACGGGTCCTGCCGCGAGGATACCCGCGATCTTTTTGGCAGCGTCGTTCTTCTCCGTGATGATGAGTCGCAAGAGCTGAGCTCCTTGGAAGGATACAATCAGAGATTCCGGTGATCCGCTAGCAGGTCCCTACGCCGAAATCCCTACGCCGAAAGATAGCATGCCCAGAGCCGCGTGCAGGCAGAAGAATTCACGAGGCCGTGACCGCTTCCTCCAGTTGAGAGTAGATCGGGAAAACGCCATCGAAACCGGTGATCCGGAAGATCTTGAGAAGATAGGGGTCATCGAGCACAAGGGAGAGTTGGCCGTCCTCCGTCCGCAGCCTTTGTTGAGCCGAGACCAGAACCCCCAAAGCCGTCGAATCGATGAAGTGCACCGCCCTTAGATCCAGGACCAGGCGTCCCCCCGAGGCCCCTGCCTCTTCAAGAGCCTCCCGCAGACGGGGAGCCGTGTAGACGTCCAGGTCCCCCTCCACCTGCACGATAGCCACGCCTTCTCGCGTCTCAGACTTGACTAAGAGGTTCACTCCTTCACCTTCTTCCGTCTTTACGCCGGGCCCCGCCCTTGCTGCCCGACCTCAGCTCGGTCTCCCTGCTGCCTGCTGTTGTCCCCCTGCCCTCCTTCACGTAACCGTCGTCGTCACTGCGCTAGAGACGAAGTGGTAACGCCCGCAGAGGATGAGGTGGTTGTGTCGAGCGAGGACGAGGTGGTCGCACTCCCAGTCGTAGCGGTACTAGCCTCAGTGCTGGTCGTGACACCGGTGGTGGTTGTGGTAGCGTTCTTGCTGAGAAGCTCCACCTGTTCCCTGATCAAGTCAGCCAGCTCCCCATCAGGAGCCAACACCAAATAACGTTGCCAAGCCAGAAGAGCAGCGCTTATGTTACCCCGGTTGCGTTGCACCAGCCCCAACTTCAGAAACAGCTCGGGGTTATCGGGGTCGACCTGCGTGGCCTTGTTGAGCACCTCGACCGCCTTGGCGTAGTCGGCCACTTCATCACTCAGGTAGATGTTGGCCAGCCCAAGATAGACCTCGCTACGGTTGGGATCAACACTCAGAACCCGCTCCAGATACGAAGCCGCCTTGAGCAGGTTGTCCTTCCCCCCCAGCTCCTTGTAAGCGCTGGAAAGAGCAATGAGCACCGTGACGTCGTTCGGATTGGCGGCAAGCTGATCCTCCAGCAGCTTGATCTTGCCTTCCGGGTCCTCGGGATTGGCGACAGTTTCCTTTCCAGCGCAGGAAGAAAAGGCCTCGGATATGTTGAAGCCGGCTCCGCCGTAGCCGACGCCCATGAACAGGAACCCTCCAGCGAACACTACGGCCAAGCCGATGGCAATCCACTTGGCCCACTTGTTGATCCGCCTACGATCAAGCAGCAAGGGACTTCACCTCTTCTCGGCTCCCTCTGGAGTCCCTCGACTCCTCCGAAGCCTTTCGCAGCTAGAGATCCCGACTTTGCAGTCGCGGTTCAGAGATTATGCACTAATAGCGATTCTGCGGCTACCGTAAGCAAACAACTGGCGCCGGGGCGCGCAGCCACCCAAGCGCAAGACGGACACCAGCACACACGCGGCTGCGCGCCGCCACCAGCCTCCTGGCAAGGGCCAGAACTCGACCCGGCCGGCGCTCAATGGGGGCGGCCCAGCTTGGCCCGAGCTTGGACCAGCTTGGCCTGCAACTCCTGGAAGCTCTCAGACAGTTCGAGGGAGCTCTCGCTCCGGAAGATGACCTTCCCGGCTACCATGGTGAGACGTACATCCGCAGCCGATGCGTGCTGTACCAGCTGCTCGACAACCGTCGCCTCCGCGCTTGCCGTGCTAGGCAGCGCAACAACCACCACATCCGCTTGCTTACCCTTCTCCAGACTGCCGACCAAGTCCCCCCACCCCAGGGCAGCGGCCCCGTCGAGAGTGGCCATGCGTAGTACATCGTCGGCCTTGATGAGGGATGTTGAAACCTTGAGGGCGGCCCGCATCTCCGCAAACAGGTCGAGATCATCATTCGAGGCCAAGCTGTCCGTCCCCAGCCCGACTCTCACACCCCGCTCACGCATGGCCGCCACGGGAGCCACCCCGCAGTGGAGACGCAAGTTCGAGCGAGGACAATGCGCGACCGCTGCTCCGGAGCTGGCCAGCAGCCCCAGGTCCCCGGCGTCCACCCGGACAGCATGCACGGCCAGAGTCAGGGGGCCAAGGGCCCCTGCCTCGGCCACATAGCGGACCGGGCTTATCCCTGGTGGTCGCCACAGGTTGCCGTTCCACAGTTGGGCAAGCCGATACGCCCGCGCGA
>CAKZRW010000100.1 GCA_937148845.1 uncultured Actinomycetes bacterium
CAACATGTCATGGTTAATGTGCGAACTGCCAAACGGAAAGACTTTGGCTTATTTCAAGCCCAAGGTGGAAAACGTGGCCGGCCGGACGACGTTATCTTTCGAAGATCATGGTCAACGGGTTGAACTCTATGGCGGATTGTGTACCGAGAACATCGTACAAGCGATCGCCCGCGAGGTCCTCGTCGAGGGGCTGTTCCGGGCCGAGGCAGCGGGATATGAAGTTGTCCTCCACGTGCACGACGAGATCACCGCCGAGGTGCCGATCGGAAGCCCCTTGGCGAACCCGGACATTCTGGCTAACCTCATGACACGCCCAGTTTCTTGGCTCCCCGATCTGCCACTGGCAGCGGAGGGCTGGGTCAGTCCAAGGTACCTGAAATGATCAATTCTCGTCAGAAAGGCGCTCGGGGCGAGCGGGAGCTAGCCAAGCTTCTGACCGAAGCTGGCTTTCCGGCTGAGCGGGCGCAGCAGTACAAGGGCGGGCAACACTCGGCAGATGTCTCCTGCCCGGAACTGGAAGCTCGCGGTTTCCATGTCGAGGTGAAGAGGACGGAACGAGTGCTGCTGTACGAGTGGCTTGAAAAGGCTAGGATTGAGGCTGTTGGCAAGACACCTGTTATTTTTCACAAGCGGAATCGAGGAGAGTGGGTGGCCATTATTGACGCGCCCGTTCTCCTCGACTTGATAAAAGGGGGCACTGGTGACCGCGGAACTTGAAAGGTTACGGAAGAAGATCAAGACACTTGAGGGAGAACTTAGGAAGCGTGATCAGCAGCGGCTTTCCTTCAAGGAGGTCCGTGAAGAGATCTTCAAACTTTCTGCCTTTCCGATCTCGCCACCAAGAGAGTGGACGCAACCGCCCGTGAAAGGGAAAGGGTTCGCCGGCATCCCGACGTTGGCTCTGGGCGACTGGCATTACGGCGAGACCGTAGAGGCGAAGGAAGCCTACGGTAATCGGTTTCACCGCCGTGTGGCGGCTAGCAGGGCGCGACGTGCGGTCATGAATGCGGCTGATCTGATCGCCCACCATATGACGGGCGAACGTGCGAAGACTATGGTAGTCGTTCTTCTTGGAGACATGATTTCAGGGGAGATCCACGATGAACTCAAAGTAACGAACGATGGACCGTTAGTATCCTGGATCCCTGAACTAGTAGAAATTCTGTTTTCCTGCTTATGCTTCCTTATAGAGACCTTGGACGTAAATTTGATTGTCCCTTGCGTGGCGGGGAACCATGGCAGAAACACACACAAAGTTCAAGCGAAGCGGTTCGGCCCGTCGAACTTCGATTGGTTGACCTATACATTGCTTGAACGGGAGCTCGGTAAGAGCGTCCACAAGGACAAGGTCCGCTTCATCGTCCACCCTTCGAACGAGGCTCGTTGGGATCTGTTCGGGCACCGCTATCTGGCATTGCACGGTCACGATCTCGGGGTTCGCGGAGGTGATGGGATCATCGGTGCCCTCGGTCCAATCATGCGTGGACGGCTCAAAGTTTTGGCGCAGCAGCGAGCGGCCGGTTACGAGGTCAACACTCTAGTTATCGGTCACTGGCATCAGTATATCACTGTCCCTGGTCTGATCGTCAACGGAACGTTGAAGGGTTACGACGAATTCGCTGCCCGTGTTCTCCGTGCCCCGTTGACCCCGCCTACTCAAGCTCTGTGGTACACGCACCCGAAATACGGGATCACGTGCCACTGGCCTATCTTCGTGGAGTGACCATGTCGAGCAAGCCCTCCAATCCCAAAGACGCGATTGCTCACACCAAGCCTCCGCTCGAACTGATCCCGCCCGCAGCGGTCTATTGGCTGGCTATGGCGCTGCGTAACGGCGCACTCAAGTATGGACGATGGAACTGGCGTGAGGCTGGTGCTCGCTCCGACGTCTATATCGGGGCGATGTTGCGGCACGTGTTTGCCTGGGCAAGCGGTGAGGACCTCGATCCCGAGAGCAGGCTTCCGCACCTTGCTCATGTTCTGGCCAACGCGGCCATCGTTCTCGATGCAGATCTGCACGACAAACTGATTGACAACCGCCATACGGTGGGCGAGAGTGCGCCCGAGGCGGCGCTGAGAGCGCATCTTGCCGAGCTTGTAGGAGGGAACCATGCGACGTAGAGCTTACGACTTTTTCGTGAATGGGGTGAAGGTCTGGTTTCACCCACCAGAGCCCGAACTGGCCCCGTACGGGTTCGCGATCGCCATCAAGAAGAGGACCGTTCGGGTCCTGCGGCCAACTATGCGGACTGGGCATTGGGAGGTCATCGAGTTCACGTCGCCGGCGCACTCGGTCCAGCGGGCATACAACGAGACGATCGCAGCTAGGCTCGACCCGTCACGGATAGCCGGCGTCTCGAATATTCGCCAGGGCATCCTGGTGTCCGGCGCTCTCGGCCTGACGAACTGGGGCGAGTTGACCGGGGCGGCTGGGCTGGAGGCGCAGTCATGAAGCCCGAAGCAGTGACGGGCGCCATCACAGCCATCTCGTGGGGCACTACTGGCGCCGGCCATTTTGTCATCAGGGCGCTCACCGCCACCGGTTCTGTCTTGTGTCGCGTCGATATCCCGGAGCGGACGCAGAATGGTTTCCGGTGGCACGCCGGCGAATGGGCGGAGACGGCCGAGCAGGTGAAATCTCCGCCCGAGGTGTGGATCGCTCGTGAGCGGAGGCTACGGCGCGCGGCTGTCGACACCGTCGGCTATCAGCCCAGGTTCGTTGCTGCGGCGATCCTCGAAGCCCGCGATAATCTGAAGGAGTTCTGCCATGCGGCCAGAAGGCGATCCGAACGACGATTTTCTAAAAGATCCGAACGGACAGCTTCAGATATTCAAACGCTCCTCTCCTACTTCTGCCGAGACGGGGTTGACGAGGGCGTATCGGAGGGGTAGAGTGGAAGGCTCCGCCGCAATCTTGAAGAGTACTGGTAAAGCAGAGGTCGTGCTTTACCGGGTGTACCCTACTTACCCCAATCTCAATCCGCCCTTCTGGGCAGTCGAAGTCTACAGCGATGGCGTAGACTTGACTTCCGATTTTCTGTTCGCCATGAAAGAGCGCGAGATCACTTTTCGGCGTGCCAGAAGACCGGTCTTCATGGGTAGTTACGATCACGTCGCCCAAGAGGTGGGAGATCTCCTGGTCGAGCTGTTCGATCTGGAGACGTTGGAGATCGAACCTTTGATGACCTTCTGTCCGTCCAGCCGCCGGGAGGAACCTCTTCTCCCCAAGAGGCTGCCGACCACCCTTGGCGGAAAACGAGAGGCGACCCTGTGACATGTCGCTCGAGTTCGCCTTGTCGTTGGCAAGGAAGGGGTATGCCGTCTTCCCTGTCGGACGGGACAAGGCGCCGATCTTCTATGGTGGCCACAAGTCGGCGACATTGGACGAAGCCGAGATACGACGACTTTGGGGGGCTGCTGGAGACGCGGCAGTAGGCATCTGCCCAGGGAGGTGCGACCCGGCACTGATCGCGCTCGATGTGGACGCCCCCGATGGCTGGCGATCCCTCGACCCCCTCCTGGCAGTGAACGATCCCGTACAGAGTACGCCTAGTGGTGGGGGCCACTACCTCTTTCGGTCCGATGGCGGTGAGCACCGGAACACCGTAGGTGCGCTCGGGCCTGGTCTGGACACCCGTGGCACCAACGGCTATATCGTAGCGTATGCCGATCTCCCCGACCCGTGGACACTTCCCGAGGCACCGGATTGGCTTCTGAACGTCGGCAGGAAGTCCACCGAACCACTCGAAGCCGCCGCCCCCTCTTATTCTTCCAGCCTGGCAGCGGCAGACATCTATCTATCGGCCGCGCCCGCCGCCGAGGAGGGGGCGCGAAACCATACTGCATTCAAGGTGGCAGCCCGGCTTCGCAACCTCGGCTTGGACCAGAAGTCGGTATTCGAAAAGCTGTGCACCTGGAATACGGCGAAGTGCCACCCACCCCTCGGAGACGACGAGCTGGCATCTGTCGTCGTCAATGCTTTCGCCTACTCGCAGGAGGGCGCCCGACAAGATCCTTTCCTTCGCACAGCCGAGTTCGTCGAGCGCGTCGCCCGTCACAAGCCCCTCCCGCTCAAGGTCTATCACGAGGGGGAGATCGCCGACATGCCCGCTCCTACCTGGCTCGTAGAGGATCTGATCGTCGAAGGCACTCTCAATATGGTCGTAGGCCAGTACGGCAGTTACAAGAGCTTTTTCGTGCTCGACATGGCGCTCGCTCTGGCGACAGGCACTCCTGTACTGGAGAAGCAATGGAGGGTCGCTGCTCCGAAAAAAGTTCTCTACGTGGCGACGGAAGGTAGAGCAGACTTCAGTCTTCGATATCAGGCTTGGTGTCGAGGTAGAAGCACTCGATACCCACCAAACTTCGGTGTCACATTCGACCCTGTCTCTCTTTCAGACCCGAAATCTGTCGAGGACTTGAAGGCCACGGCTAGCGAGTATGACGTCCTGGTGATCGACACACTCGCTCGTGTCGCGTTCGGCTTCGACGAGAACAACAACCAGGAAGCTTCGATGATCGTCAAGCTTCTGGAGGGGCTCGGCACAGGTCGAACGACGCCACTAACTACGATCCTGGTGCACCACTCGTCCAAGCATTCCGAGCTTCCCAGGGGTGCTACTGCTCTCCCCGCGGCGGCGGACACCATCATCCGCGTCGAACGGCTCAGCCCCGACCGTGGCCGCGTCCACTGCATCAAGAACAAGGCGTGCTCCGCTTTCGACCCCTTCGACATGGAAGCGCGGACGATATGGGTCGGTGATCGATCGTCCCTGGTGTTCACCGCCGCGGGGCTTGCCGAGAAATCCATTGTCGCCAAGTTCATCGGCTTCCTTCGCCAACATTCAGGACCTATGGACAAGGCCGATCTTCGCGAGTATGTTCGAACACAACTCGATCTGATCGAAGGCCCTGAACTGGACGAGGCTTTCGCCAGCTTCTGTCGGGAGCTCGGCCGGCGTCGAGGGAAGCTGAGTGTCCATGGTCACGTTTACCGCCACGGGGGCGTGATCCTAGCCAACGAGGAGTTCGAAGATGCGGCATAAGCTCAAGGTCACACTCGGGCCGCAACAGCCGGCGGTCTTCCCGTCCACCCGGGCCTACCGTTTCGTGTCCGATGCCCTGGTCATGGCCGGCTACAACGGGAATATGGCATGGTCCGAGGTGTTGGCCGGTGTCCGAGCAGTCAGAGAAGCGCTCTCCATTCATCTTGCCGAGAACGTGATGAAGCGCCAGGGCATCGATGACACCGCCCACAACCATCGTCTCGGCAATCGTGGTGGAGCTGCCGTCATCGGCCCGCCCGTGCGCTTCATTCAGTCCATCAAGACTTCGCGAACTGGAACTGACAAGCACGGGAACCAGATCGAGGAGGCGATCGAGCAGGTTCACGACGGCTACCCACAGCCGGACTTGGAGCAGGTCGTCGAGGAGGTCGCCCCCAGGATGGAGAAGCTGCTCGACAGCCCGCCAGACGAGGACGGCGACAAGCTGGTCGAGGACATCTCCTCAGCCGAGGAGTTCAAAAAAGTCCCGCATGCTCTGCCCGACCCCAAGGAGCCCGATGACAACGATCTGAAGAAGCTGGTGGACGAGTACGGCGAGATCTGATGACGGTCGAGACCACTGGTGTTCGGTTAGCTTTCGTCGGGAACGGGGTGACAACCTCGTTCCCGTGTACGGGTGTCCCTGCTCGCGCAGCTTCGGACTACGTTGTCGAACTGCAGACCGGCAGCGGCGAGCCGGTCGCGCAAATCCTCGGCTCACACTATACGGTGGCCGGCACGTTTCCAGGTGTCGGGACTATTCTCATGTTCACGGCCCCTGCCACGGGGCAGACGCTGTGGGTCCGCCGGCAAACTCCGTCCACGCAACAGCTCGACCTCAAGCCGGCCAACCCGCTATCCGCCGAGGCGATGGAGCGAGCGCTCGACCGGCTCTCGAAGCGGGTCCAGGAACTCGAAGAGCTGTTTCGTGGTGTCCCGAAGACCCCCTACCATCTTTGGCTGCCCGGGTCCGATCCGGGAACTCGTCTCCCGCTCGCTCAAACCGGGCATCTTCTGATCGGGCAGACGGGGGTAGGCTGGACGAGCCAGGAGGCGACCGCATTTCTGGCCGGCCTCGGTATCGTGCCAGGCGGCGGCGGAGGAGGCTCGCTTTCGTGGCCATTGCTCGCTCCAGCCGGCGACCCCTCGGCCCCGTCTTATTCCTGGGCCGGCCACTCCTCGACCGGGTTCTGGCGGGATGGTGCCGTAATCAAGGTCTCGATCGCGGGCGACGACGAGGTCGAGCTGTCCGCCAGCCCGAAGTTCGGCCTCCGTGGCCTCGAACTGGGCCTCCTCAACGTCGACACCAATGATCGGACCGACGGTGCCCTGACAGTCTACGAGGACCCGTCCGGCTCGGTCGTAGCCCAGATGTCGGGCGCACCCCAGCATCTCGATCTGATCCCTGGGCCGAGCGGACGTGTTCACCTCGCCGGCGTCGGACCTCTCGGGGCCGATCTGACCGCTGCGCCCTATCGTCTGCGCGATGGCGGCGATCTGGCAGCTGCAATCGCCAGCGCCGTAGCAGATGGCCACAGGGCCTTACTGGTGCCGCCCGGCGAGTACGTCTGGAATTCCGCCGTCACGGTGCCGGATCGTGTCCAGATCGTCGGAGCGGGGGCTCGCGTCACCAAGGTCTCCGTCGCCTCCTCGATTTCCGGGGCCTTCCTGACGTTCGACCTCAACACGAGCACGTCGTTCGACACGGACTGGTCGAAAGCCGGCATCTCCGGCTTTCTGTTCCAGGTCGGCGGTGCGTCCGGAATTCTCGTCAAGGGCCACGAGATCCTCGTCGACGATATCCATTTCCATGGTGGGGCCAGCGGCGGCTGGGCGATCGATCTCCTGAACTGCAACGAGTTCGTCGTCTCCCGGGTCAACATCGGCAAGGGTGGCGGCGCGTTCGACTGGCTGGGCTCTGGTATCCGTGTGCGGCTGGATCGAGGGACCCCTCTCGGCGCGGCGGTGAACTTCGGCGACGGTGTGATCCGGGATAGCGTGATCAAACTGAAGTCTACGAACCAGATCGGGATCTCGCTCGACGGATCTGGCTTTGTTCCGACCAGCGGAGCCGCCAAGCCGGTCATCAACAACGTCATCGTGACAGGCGTTCACGTCAACAGCGGGAACAAGCCGGCCGGGTCGATCGGGATCAAGCTCCGTCAAGTCCAGCGCTGTGCGTTCGTCAACGTAGATGTCGAGCGTCTGACCTACGGCTGGCATTTGTCCTCGCCGTTCGTCAACGGTAATCCCGGCTCGAACCAGTACAACAGCTATTTCGGCTGCTACACTCTGAACTGCGATTACGAATGGGCCGACTTCGGCGATACTCTCGATGGCGGGTCTCAGCCGGCCAGTCAACTTCGAAGCTGGTTTCTCGGTACCTTTTTCACTGGCCCCCGGGGTTCGGATGCCACACCGGATTACGGGTTCGCGCTCGGCGACGAAGGCGGCACGTTCTCTGCCAAAGGAAGCCCAGTAGACGCGGTTCTCGGCGGAACCCTTTGGTTCACACTGCCGAGCACCGGTCAAATGCAAGGCGGTTTTCGGCATAGTCAACAGGGCCGAATGCTCTATATCGGGGATATCAATTACTCGCCCAATCCAGGAACTCTCCCCTACGACGGAGCATTCAAGAACGACAAGCCGAGAAAGGCGCTCGGGTTCGACTGTGGGATCAACGAAGTCCGGATCTACAAGCCCTGGGGAACGGCCGAGGGTACGGATGCCCGGATCACGATCGGCAACGGGCCCACGACCACCGGCTTGAGCGGTACCGGGTCTCCCGCCACGCCTCTGCACCACATTAAACTGTCCGATCCGGTCTATCTGGAACGTTGGAACGTCGCGCTCCCCTCTGGCGGTAGCGTGCCAGGATACGGTTCCAATGTCCCTGACGTCCTGGTCAATGCTGCCGATACGACACCCTTAGGCACGCTTCAAGACTGGCAGGGTCCTGGAATTTATTCGCGAACCGAAGAGCCTGGCGGCTCCTGGCGATGGGTGCGGGCTGCTGCGCGGCCAGGGTTCGTCAAGGCACAGCTTGCCCGGTCTGCTACCAGTTATGTCCTCTCCCGAGACGACGCCGGCAAGTTCGCCGAGTACACGCCAGGATCCGGATCAGCGACGATCACGATCAATGCTGATCTGATCGCTGCCAACGAGCAGACGAATGCGGCCGGCTATTCGACAGCTTTCACATGTTGGATCAAGAACCGATCGGGGGCCGGACACAACGTCACCCTCTCGACCGGAACCGGGGTGTCCATGTTCAGTACGACGGGCACATCCTCGATTTCGTCGTATACGCTGACGCCGGGCCAGGCTGTTCAGCTGGTCTACGTCCGGACGGGTGCCGGGACTGCGAGTGTCTACCTCTTGCCGGCCGCGTGATCCGCCATGGCGGTTGCCCCGAGAGCCGCTGCGTCCGCGTCCCAGATCTCCCAGATGCGGGCGATCTCGGCTTCGACGGGCACCAAGCAGCAGGACAACCTCGCCGGCCGGCCAGATCTCCCGAACCCACTCGCCGACCTGGTTCAGATCGCCGGGCTGATAGGTCCGCAGCCGGTCTTCGAATTTACGAAGCTTCGTCGTATTGATCGGACCGGCAAAGTAGTCCTGAGCGAGAACGTTCAACGTGAACATCAGATTTACTTCTGTTCGATCTCCAGTAGATCCTTTTTGATACTCACATAGGCATATTCAGGTGCATGCCCACCCGAGATCGGCGACGGCACCCCGAGCATCGCTAGCATCGTGACAACATGAGCCGGCTCGTTTCGTACCGGCAGCCGCCAGATGCGCGGGAGTGGTTCGACATGCTTATTCGGGGGCGGAAGTTCGACATCGTGGCAGCCGAGCGCATACAAGCCGACGGCTGTGAGGATAGGTGTATAAGGTGCATGATTGATCGGTCGGAAACGGACGTCCCTTGCCGATACCTTGAGCGTCAGTTTCGGCAAAGCTGGGGGAAGCGGGAACATCTTGACCGGAAGCGTATAGGCTCCCGTGAACGCGAGAAGCCGTGCTACGTCCTCGACGGTCCCGCTCGCGGCCGCGGCGATCAAGCGCCGCCAGACAGCCGGAGCTTCGATCGGCTCTCCGACCGGCCAGATCTCCCGAACCCACTCGCCAACTTGGTTCAGATCGCCGGGGCGATAGGTCCGCAGCCGGTCTTCGAATTTACGGATTTTTACCCTATTGATCGGACCGGCAAAGTAGTCCTGAGCGAGAACGTTCAACGTGAACATCAGATTTACTCCTGTCCATCGGCCGCGCGATCGAGCCAAGGATACCACTCGGGCTCTTGTTCGACCGCGAGAACGAACGCATACGCCTTTGCCTCCAGCTTGTCGAGATCGCCGAGGAGAGCCGAAAAAACCAAGGACTTCATCTTGGTGGTTCCGACCGACGCATCCGCGGAATGCCAGAGAAGGACGGCCGCGCGGCGAACCTCGGCGAGCCGTGCGGCCCGCTCTGCCTCGTTGGCCGGTCGGGGACAGAAGCCCGGTCGACCGGTAAGCTGGGCGGACGTGATGTAGAGGTCGATCATATGCTCGTCTATGACACACTCTCCTGCTATGGCGGTTGACGCCAAAACCGACGTTTTCTGGCGGTTGACGCCAAAACCGACGTTTTAGGCCGGAAAACCCGCCGCCTGGTAGACGGCGGGTCCTCTTCAGTTTTCCCGAGCGTCCTTCCAGGCCGCCTTGGCCGATCGGAATGGACCATTCCGATCGCTATCGGGAAGACATCCGGGGAAGCATGGCCACCAGTAATAGCCTGCCCGCCACTCCTCACCTGTCTCCCTTGAAAGCTGGCGGGCTTCCTTCCCGGATACATGGAAAACTTCGAAGCACCCATACTCAAGGCTTGGGTCTTCGTGGTCGACGAAGGAATGGTAACCGAGATAATCCATGGTCTACCTACTCCGGTTGCCGTTGACGCGACCTTCGTATCGAGAACGCTCGCGGCCGTCAACAAGTACGTTTTCCTATGGCTACGCGCGATCGGCCGTTGGCTCTACGCGCGATCGGCCGTTGGCTCTACGCGCGATCGGCCGGCTGTAGGCGAGGCTAGGCGTGGCGATCGGCCGTTGGCTCTACACGCGATCGGCCGGCCGTAGGCGAGGCTAGGCGTGGCTAGGCGTGGCTAGCACGGGTTTCCGCCACGGCCGTAGGCGAGGCTAGGCGTGGCGATTGGCCGTAGGCGAGGCTAGGCGAGGCTAGGCGAGGCGATCGGCCGTAGGCGAGGCTAGGCGAGCGCTGGCGAGCGCTGGCGAGGCTAGGCGTGGCGATCGGCCGTAGGCGAGGCTAGGCGTGGCGATCGGCCGTAGGCGAGGCTAGGCGAGGCTAGCACGGGTTTCCGCCACGGCCGTAGGCGAGGCTAGGCGAGCGCTGGCGAGGCTAGGCGATCGGCCGGCCGTAAACGCGAAAAACCCGCCGACCTTGCGGCCGGCGGGTTCCTGAGGAAGCACAATTACGTTCTGTAACCGTGCCTTCGAAGAACTTCGATATACCATTCCTTCATGTATTCATCTTTGATATCCAAAAGGACATTAAATACAAGCTCAGTCCCTTCGCTAGTCAATGTGGCGTCTAGAGGTTCGCCACAGATATCACAGCAAGGGATACTGTCGAATTCTTCGCCTTCGAAGATTGGAGAATCCTTAGAAGGCGCATGATCGCGGCAGTAGCACGCCGCGTCATGCGTGTAACCGATTATCCGCATAGATTTCTGTCTCCCGTTTGTTGACGCCATAGGTCTAGCGTGAACCAACAAATCTGTCTATAAGTACGTTTTCCTATACGCGGTGCCATGGCGATCGGCCGGCCGGCTGTAGGCGAGCGCTGGCGATCGGCCGGCCGGCTGTAGGCGAGCGCTGGCGATCGGCCG
>CAKZRW010000101.1 GCA_937148845.1 uncultured Actinomycetes bacterium
ATAGCTATCAAAGGAGGCAGCATGGACGCAAAGCTCCCTGTTGGTGTGGCGCCCCCGTCCACTCAGCCCGCCTCGCCTAGTCGCGAGAAAGAGATCAAGACCGCAAGCGGTTGGGCTATGCTGGTGCTGGTCATCGCCATGTTCATCGTGGGGGTGGCTTTGGTGATCACCGGGGCCGTCTATAGTGGCCAGAACCGTGTGAGCGCAGGTGAAGCCTGGGCTCTGGCCGGGCCGGGGCTGGCTCTCTTGGTGATCGCCTTCGTGCTCAGTTTCGGCTTCTTCACGCTCGAACCCAACGAGACCCGCGTGGCCGTTCTCTTCGGCGCCTACAAGGGCACGGTCCGCCAAGGCGGTTTCCGCTGGGGCAATCCCTTCTGGTCCAACGGGCCGACCGCCAAGCCGTCCACGACAGCAGGGACCGGGGAGGCTGTAGCCCCCGCCAAGAAGGGCAAGAGCCAAGCCGCCTCCAGGAAGTATCCGCGCTACAAGATCTCGGTGCGGGCGCGAACCTTCAACATGCCTATTCTCAAGGTCAACGACCGCAGGGGCAACCCTGTGCAGATCTCGGCAGTGGTAGTGTGGCGGGTCGAAGACACTGCGCAAGCCGTGTTCGATGTGGAAGACTTCCAAGAGTATGTCCAGACTCAGAGCGAGACGGCCCTGCGGCATCTGGCGAGCTCCTATGCCTACGACCATGGGGAAGAAAACGAGATAACCTTGCGCAGCAACGTGGACGAGGTATCCCAGGCGCTCAAAGCCCAGTTGCAGCAGCGTCTAGCCCGGGCCGGAGTGGTGGTGGAGGAAGCTCGGCTCAGCCACCTCGCCTATGCTCCTGAGATTGCGCAGGCCATGCTGCGCCGCCAGCAGGCCGAAGCCATCATCGACGCACGACAGAAGATCGTGCAGGGGGCGGTGAGCATGGTCGAGATGGCTCTGCGCGAGCTGGGCGAAAAGGGCATCATCGCCCTCGACCCCGAGCGCAAAGCCGCCATGGTCAGCAACCTGATGGTGGTCCTGTGCGGCGAGGCCGAAGTGCAGCCAGTCGTGAACACGGGGACGCTCTACGCGTGACGGAAGGGCGGGAGCCAGGCATGGGGCGAGGCGGGGGTCAGCCGCTTTGCGGTTCAACTGCCGCGCGAACCGACCTTCGTGCGGTCTCCCGCCGTGGCCCCGACCGCCGTGCGAGCCGGCCACCGCACCGCCGCCCCCTCTCCCGCAGATGTCAATGCATATTTAGTTGTATATGCACCGACCGTCTGACCTGAGATAATGGCCGAACGTAAGCAGTTTCTCTTGCGCATAGACCCGGAGCTCTGGGCCGAGCTAGAGGCCTGGGCTGCAGATGAGCTGCGCAGCGTGAACGGTCAGATCGAGTACATCTTGAGGGAAGCGGTCCGCAGGAGGCGGGGCGGGGGGCGGAAAGGACAAGGCGATGAGGGATCCGAGGCTCAAGAAGCTGGCGGCCAACCTGCTTGACTACTCGCTTGATGTGAGGCCCGGCGAAAAAGTATTGATCGAGGGCGAGATCGAAGCGCGTGACCTGATGGTGGAGCTCATCGAGGGCTGCTACGAACGAGGTGCCGTGCCCTATTACCACACGGGCGACGCCGTGCTTCGTCGGGCTTATCTCCTCAAGGCTACGCGTGAGCAGCTCGACCGCGAAGCCGCCTGGGAGATGGAGCGTCTCAAAGACCTCGAAGCTGCGGTCTTCATCCTGGCTGGCAAGAACGCCTCGGAACTGGCCGACGTGCCGCCTGGTGTGCTCGAGGCTTCTCGTCTGGCCAACGAGCCGGTCATGAACCTCTATCTACAGAAGAAGTGGGTGCTCCTTCGTTATCCCACCCCGTCGGCTGCTCAAGCGGCCAGCATGTCCACAGAAGCCTTTGAGGATTTCTGCCTTGCTGTGTCCGGCATCGATTATGCCCGGATGGACAAGGCCATGGATCCCTTGGTGGAGCTCATGTCTCGCACCGACCAGGTGCGCATCGTCTCTCCGGGCACCGACATCACCTTCTCTATCAAGGGCATCCCGGCCATCAAAGCAGCCGGCAAGTACAACATCCCCGACGGTGAGGTCTTCACTGCTCCCGTGCGTGATTCTGTGAACGGCACGGTACTCTTTAACGCGCCCTCCCTGGAGCAGGGCACCACCTTCGAGCGGGTACGGCTCACTTTCGAGGCCGGCCGTATCGTGCACGCCGACGCCAACGAGCCTGAGAAGCTTCTCCGCATCCTCGATACCGACGAGGGCTGCCGCTACCTGGGCGAATTCGCGCTCGGCCTCAATCCCCTTATCACCAAGCCCATGAAGGACACCCTGTTCGACGAGAAGATCGCGGGCAGTCTGCATCTCACCCCTGGCCGCTCCTACGAAGAGGCCGATAACGGCAACCGCTCCAGTGTCCACTGGGACCTCGTGCTCATTCAAACGCCGGAGTGGGGTGGCGGGGAGATCTGGTTCGACGGAGTCCTAGTGCGTAAGGACGGCCTTTTTGTACTGCCAGAGCTGGAGGGGCTAAATCCGGAGAATCTCCTCTAGCCTGGGCGAGGCTTGCCTCTGCCCCTGCCGGCCGTTCACCGCATCGCCGGTCGGTCTATGCCTGCCACTCCCCCTTTGAGTCTGGTCTCGCGCTCCCGCCACCAGGGCAGGCGAGCGCTGAGTGGCCGTCCCAGTCCCACAAAGAACCAGGCAAAGACGCACAACGCCGCGGTGATCCCGGCCAAGCGCCAGCTGGGTAGCTCGACGGCAAAGAAGTCGCGAAGGGCGGGGATGCTCATCCCTACGGCCAGCACGCCCGCCATGCTCAAGACCAAAGCCAAACGCCAGCCGCGCAAGGGGTGCTCGATCATGGAGATGATTCGCAGTCCGATCACCGAGAAGATGATCATGTCCATGGAGCGAGCCTCCTCCACGGTCGCACCCAGCCAGCGGAGTAGCAGATACGAGGCCAGCATGGCCGCGGCGCTCAGGAGTCCGCTGGGGATGACGAAGCGACCCACCCGATACACGAACCCGGGGATAAACCGGCGGGGGTTGGGAGCCAGGGCCAGGAAGAAGGCGGGCACGCCGATGGTGAGCGAGTCGATGACAGTGAGATGGCGGGGTAGGATGGGGTAGTGGATACCCAAGGCAGCGATGATGATAGCGAGAGCCGCTGCCCATACACTCTTGTTGGTGAAGAGCCCAGCTACTCGCTCGATGTTAGCAGTGACCCGGCGGCCCTCAGCCACCACTCCGGGGAGCGTGGCGAAGCGAGAGTCCACCAGTACCAGCTGAGAGACGGCTTGGGCTGCCGCTGTGCCCGTGCCCATGGCTATGCCCATGTCGGCTTTCTTGAGCGCAAGCACGTCATTGACGCCGTCACCAGTCATGGCCACGGTATGTCCGCGGCGCTGGAGGGCTTCGACCATCGCGCACTTCTGGTCGGGATCGACGCGGCCGAAGACGGTGGTGGTCTCCATGATATCGGCTAGGGCCTCAGGGTCGTCGGGTAGAGTGCGAGCATCGATGGCCTTCTCGGCCCCGCTGATACCGGCTTTGGCTGCAATGGTGGCTACCGTGGCCGGATTGTCACCGGAGATCACTTTGATCTGCACGCCTTGCTCGCGGAAATACGCCAAGGTCTGAGGGGCGTCGCTGCGGACCCGCTCGCTTAACACCACCAGCCCCACAGGACACAGGCCAGGGGGCAGGGTCTCGTCGCTCAGAGGGGCGTTGGTGCGAGAAAGGAGGAGCACCCGTAATCCCTCGGTGGCGATCTGAGCGGCGCGCTCTCGCACGGAAGGAGGGGCATCGATGCCTACTATCTCGGGCGCACCCAGCACCCAGGAGCCACGGCCATCGAAGCGGGTAGCGCTCCACTTGCGGGCGGAAGAGAAGGGGATGGCATCTTCGACCGTCCAGCCGTCGGGAGCGGGGAGGGCGGCTCCGATGGCGGCAAGCGTCGAGTTAGCGCTGGCCGCAGTGGCAGCCATGGCCCCGAGCACTTGCAGGGCCAGGGCGTGAGGGTCTTCGCCGGGTTTGCTAGTGGCTGCCGCTGCTTCGCCGGGTTCGCTGGTGGCCAAGGTGGCTGCGCCTCTATCTGGGTCTGACCCGGACCAGTCCACCGGCTCCAGGCGCTCGAAGGCGGGATGTGGCTCGGTGATGGTGCCGGTCTTGTCGATGCACAAGACGTCGATGCGGGCCAGCCCCTCTACGGCAGGGAGCTCACGGGTAAGCACGTTGCGCCGCGCCAAGGTCAGAGCCGAGAGGGCGAAAGCGATGCTGGTGAGGAGCACCAACCCCTGGGGCACCATGGCCACCAGAGCGACCACCGTGTTGGTGACGCCGGTCTCGACATCAGCGTCCATGCGGAACTGCGCCCAGATGAGAAACACACCCACAGGGATGATCCCCAGGCCGATGATACGCAGGAACTTGTTGATGCCCGCCACCAACTCCGAGTGCAGGCGCACATAACGCTTGCCGGCCCCGGTTATGCGCTGCGCATAGGCATCGGGCCCCACCGCAGTGGCTTCGTAGATGGCGCCCCCGGCTACCACGAAAGTCCCCGACAGCAGGCGGTCGCCCACGGCTTTGCTCTCGGGGACCGACTCCCCGGTAAGCAAGGACTCATCGACTTCGAGGTCGTTGGAGACCAGAACCTGTCCGTCGGCCACGATCTGATCGCCCGCGCGCACGACCAGCACGTCGCCGAGGACCACCTGCCCCACAGGCACCTCCTGCTCTTGGCCGTCACGGATGACCTTGGCGGCCGGGGTGGAGATAAGGGTGAGCCGGTCAAGAGCGATCTTGGCCCTCATCTCTTGGAAGATCCCGATGAAGGCGTTGATGAAGATAATCCAGCCGAAGAGCGCGTCTTTCCAGGAGCCGAAGACCATCATGCAGACGAAAAGCGTCCCCAGGATGAGGTTGAAGTAGGTGAGGGTGTTGCCGCGGATGATGTCGAGGGTCGTGCGCCCGCCTGGCCGAGGAGTGGTGTTAACCTGGCCGGCCGCCGTGCGGTGGCGGACCTCTTCGGAGGTGAGGCCGGTGATCATGCCCCACCCTTGCCGGTCAGCCACGACAGTCTAGACGCCGATGACTGGGTCTTTCCCTGTGTCCCCGTGCTTTGTTTGCCCGTCATGGCTTCTCGCCCTGCTATGGCAGCTCCTCCTAACGGCTGGCTCTCTTGATCAGCTCGCGAGCCACTTCTACCCAGTGCATCACTGTAGCCTCGGTAAGAGTTGGGTGCGTGGGGAAGGCGATGCTGGTCTCGCCCAGCTCCCGGGCTACCGGCAGGCGCTCTCGAGGCCGAAGGCCACTCTGGGCAAAGGCCTTCTCCAAGTAGACCTCGGAACAGGACCCCACGAGTGCGGGGATACCGTGGGCAGCAAACTCAGCGAGGATCCGGTCGCGATCCCAGCCGTCCCGTAGAGCTTCCGGTCGTACATAGGCATAGAAGCGATAGTAAGAAGGGGAGATATGGGGAGCCGGTCGGGGGATGCGCAAGGCCGGGAGATCGGCGAGACCTTCGCTAAGAAGTTGCGCGAGGTGTCGCCGGCGCCCGACCCACGATTCCAGTTTGGTCAACTGGAGGCGGCCGATAGCGGCTTGCACCTCGGTCATGCGCCAGTTGGATCCGAACGAATGGTGGAGCCAGCGGAAAGTGGGGCTGATAGCGTCATGGGGCGCTCCCTCTGTGGCCTTGCTGTTCTTGCCATACACCGCCGCCCAACTCTTGCCATGGTCTTTGGCACTCCACGCAGCGAGCCAGATAGGCTCCGAACTTGTGACCAGCATGCCCCCTTCTCCGCCAGTAGAAATGATCTTGTCCTGGCAGAAACTGAAGGCTCCGACTTCGCCCAGGGAGCCAGTGTGTTTTCCGCGGTAGTAGGCACCATGGCTCTGAGCACAGTCCTCGATGACTGCCAGGCCTCTTGACTGCGCCAGGTCGAGGATGGGCTCCATCTCGCATGGCCAACCGCCAAGATGGACCACGATGATGGCACGGGTGCGCGGAGTGAGCGCTGCCTCGACAGTCGCGGCGGTCAGGTTGCCGCTGTCGCGATCGACGTCGGCAAAGACGGGACGGGCGCCCCGCAGGACCACGGCTCCGGCAGTAGCGACAAAGGTGCGTGGCGGCACGATCACCTCGTCGTCGGGGCCGATCCCCAGAGCAAGAAGCGCTGCTTCGAGCGCCACCGTGCCGTTGGCCAAGGCGACAGCATAGGAGGTGCCCACATAGGCAGCGAACTCCTTTTCAAAGCACCGGGCCTCTTCGCCGGTCCAGTAGTTCACCTTGCCGGAGCCCAGCACACGGCTCGCTGCCTCGATCTCGTCGGGCGCGTAGTAGGGCCAGGTCTCCATGGGCAACATGCGAACAATCCTATCATGGTCTTCACTCGGCTTACGGTGTCCACAGTTGTAACACGAAGGTTCACGAGAGCCACCGAGCAGCCCGGTCTGCGTCAAAGGTCGACCCAAGGAGCAACGCCACCGGCGGTTGCGCAACGTACGTTTCACAGGTGCACATGTTGTGTATGAACGATTCTTCAGAAGCAGAAAACCGGTCAGGGTAGACTTCGGGTCAGGCCAACTTGACGGGCCGCCCGGGCGGAGTCCCTGAGGCTATGCTCAACGACAAGCCTGAGGCGGACGAGCTGCATGTCGGAGTGCGCCCGAACTGGGCAGGCACGAGAGGGTTGAGTCTCAAAGGTACTAGGCCTGTCTCTTCATCAAGAATTCCTGGACTAGTTGTAATGCCCATCCACCTTGTTGACAAGGAAAGGCATCGGAGACGAGCCTCCCAGTGCGGTGTGGGGTCTGTCGTGATTGTAGTACGTGAGCCACTCCTTGAGGAAGTCTGTGCGGGCAGCGTTGGTGAGATAGAGCTCGGCGTAGGCCCATTCATGCAGCAGAGTGCGGATGAAACGCTCGGCTTTGCCGTTGGTCTGCGGGCGATAGGGACGGGTGGTGTGATGCCGGATCCCGAGATCCGCGAGCGCATCTTGGAAGAGCCGGGAGTTCGTATAACAGAAGGCCCGGTCGCTGAGCACCGCCTTGACCTGCACGCCGTGAGCGGCGAAGTGTCCGCAGGCCCGTCCCAGGAAGCCGGCAGCCGTCTCTCCCCGCTCATCGGCCAGGGCCTCCACGTAGGCCGCCCGGGTGCAATCGTCGACGGCCACGTGCACGAAGTCATAGCCGACGCCCCGACCGCGCTTCTTGGTCTCGGGACTGCGTCCCAGCTTCTTATGCCCGCCACCTTCGGGGATGCGGGCCAGCTTCTTGGTGTCGATGTGCAGCAGTTCTCCGGGCCGATCCTTCTGATAACGGATGATCTCTCCCGTGGTCCGGTCCAGATCGGAGAGCCGGGACAGGCCGTGACGCCGGAGCACGGCGTAGACGGTGGAGCGAGGACGGCCCACACGGGGAGCGAGCTGATGAGGGCCCATGCGTCTCTGCCGGCGCAGCGCGAGGATCTCCTCAACCGCTGTCTTGCCCAACGCATGTGGGGAACGGTGCGGACGGCAGGAGCGGTCCTCCAGACCGGCGCGTCCCTCGGCGGCGTAGCGCCGGAGCCATTTGTAGACGGTCGCCCGGGAGACGCCGAGAGCTTCGGCGGTCTGCGCCGGGGACCAGCCATACTCGAGCACTCGCTGTACGAGCAGCGCTCTTCCCGCCGGGGTCAGTTTGGCCCTAGGATGGGACATGGGAGCCTCCTTGGTTCTGGTCTAGGACTTCAGCAATCCCAAACCGAACAGAGAGGCTCCTTATTTGTCAACAACCTTCGTGGGCACTACATCTAGTCAGGTAAGGCGGTGCAGCTAGTCCAACAACACCCCGGAAGAGCGGCGCTATCTAGCGCGGAGGCGACGAAACGGCTACTGAGCTTCGTGGTGGGTACCGCGCACAGCGAGTGCATCTGTCACCAACACGCTGAGACTACGGAGCCAGGCACACTTCGCAGTTTTCCAAGAGGCACTCCGAGGCGAGACTCCCCATGATTCTCGGGGTTTGGATCATTGTCCAACCGTTGCCTGCTTACGATAGGCGGGGAAAAAATCCATCACGTTCCTACTCTTGGTCTTTGAGCGTTCCTCCCATATTCTGACACAGTCGTCGTATATACTTTGATTCAGGATAATTCTCCAGGTATAGAACTCGGCAACCAGCTTGGAGAACCCGGTCTTGAAAAAGAAAAGACCGTCGTTCTTACCGCCAACACCCCCTCCAAGGTGAAAAGCTATGTTGCCTCTCTCCTTAGCCCAAGTCCTAACACGGTGTAACATAAGCTTAGTCGCGTCCTTATGTTCCGGAAATGGCAACGAGCCGGACAGATGATACTGCACAATTCCAGAACACTCGGTGAAGAGCCCAGCGGCCACGATTTCATTCTGTGGCGCACGGACTAGCCATAGATGAATATATTGTCTTTCAGTGCTTCTCTTAACTTACGAAAGTACTCTAAACCGAAATAGTAGTCAGCCTGAGCGCCCACAGTTTGCATTGTCATGCGATATATTAGAGCAAAGTCCTGTAAATGTTCCCAATGCGCATCCAGCATCGGGGTGTGACCCGCCCTCTCAAGTCTTGCTATCAGGTTCCTGTAGCTTGTCCGAGTATCTCTCCACAAGTCGGAATGTGCCAAGGTCAAATCTATCCAGACAGTCCTCCCGTGGGTGACCAAGGCTCCAAACTCCGAGAATATGGGGATGGCCGGTAACCTAATCAACGGGTGTCCCCTGGCGAAAAGACTTATCAGCCCCGCCTCGGCTAGTTTGACCTTGAGGGTGGTCAGAGAAGATCGTACAAACTCCTGCTCGTGAGCCTCTGGGAGGTTAGCCAGCGGCGTGGGGTAGCCGTAGGGGGATGTTGCATCGCTCAGGTGTGGATAACCCGTGGGCTCTTCACCGAGGATGTACACCGGCCTGATGACGACCGGTAGGAACAAGAAGTAATCGCCTTCTTCGACGAGGATGCCCTTGGGCCGGCCGCCGAGCCTAGTCGCCTCGAGACTTACATAGCCCGGGAGGTGATAGAAATCGTGCTGGACTCCATTCAAGAGGGTCGTCCAGCGCTCATCATCCGGTTCCAACAGACTTAACTGCATTGCCCGGATATCTGGTCTGGTGGTATGAAGACCATCGGCGTCGTCATCGCGCAAAATCAAGGAGGATGCCTACGACGCGTGCCAGATCGGCTGCGTTCAATCTGTGGTCCACCGGTATCGTCAGCAATCGGTCCGACAGCCGTTGCAGGCTACGATCGGGGCGAAATGGATCGGAGCTAACCAGACGCCAGTGAACGGCGGCGTAGACACGATTGGCAATAAGATGGGCAAGAAGCCTGTCCCTAACATGCGAGCTTTCGCAGAAGAGCACGGCGTTGAACGGGGCGGCTCCCTTGGGCCAGCTGTCGAAAAGGGGCCGGAAAGGGGTTTCCTGCCCAGCAATCATGTTGAGAAAGGACTTGACATTCTGGGTTCTCTTGTTGCGTAATGCAAGCGCGGGCATCACCGGGACCATGGCTTGTGTTAGTTCACAAGCGGCGTTGTTCGTGCTTCGTGCGAGGTCGTCCTCCCCTTCTATCTGTAACCGACGGAAATGCTCCTTCTGCACAGCTGCACCCCTCAAGTACGACCTTTTCAGAATCATAGCCTGTAGCTTGAGAAACGAGCCTGATGGCGCTGGATACTCAGGCTCCGGAAGCTCGCGGCCTTGGGGCGACCATAGAACAGCCCCATCTGGAAGTGGCAAGGTCTTGCGTAGAGAAGAAAAGGCGTACGGGGCACCGCTTTCCATAGCCCAGCGTGAGAAAGGGTCGTGAGTGTGGTCCTCGACCAAGATTACTTGCTCATTTGCCTCGCGAAACTTGGCCCAGGGCTCCGGCTGACGAATCCCAAAAAAATTGACGGCCATGACATAATCGCCGGGCGCTGCCCTGAGGGTGTCAAACCGTGGTTCTTTCTCGTCGGGACGATCGTGGTAGAAGCGAAGCTCGAAAAACGGTGTAAGAGACTGGGCTACCGTGGGGCAGAAGTATGAAGGCAGGAAAAGTCGCGGAGTTCTGTGAGGACTCAACCTCCTACCGAGGGCGATCAGTGCCGCCCGGCCAGTAGCGAAGAGCTGGCACCTGCCAGGTAAGCAGCCCCCAGCTTTCGGCCCTAGAGACGCATCATCCCAGGAAAACTGAGAGCCAACTTCCCAGTTGTCCGCAGACCTTGATTCCATCATGGAGTAAGGGTTGCCCTCCGCTGTCAGAAGCATGAATAGACCAGCCTTAGGTCATTCTTCTTGGAAAACTTCAAGGCGACACCTGTGCATTCCATCAGGAATCTCTCTAGGCACATAGTCAACTGCGTCAGGAACCGCTAAGAAGTCACTTTTAAGACAAGCAACATAGTAAACATTATGAAAGGTTCCATTCCTAAACACGTGGTGCCGCAAGATGCCTTCCACCTTCCATCCACTCTTCTCGATGTAAGATTTTAATGAAGGGATATTGTACTCGATGATAAGACCCCACAAGCGGTGTAGACCCACCTCAAAGAAGGCATAGGCGTTCATAACCATTATGGTGTCTCTGCCGTATCCCTTGCCCTCAGTCCCACCATACTTTAGCTTGACACCTGTCATAGCGTTTCTATTATGCCAGTCAATGTCCCAGAGACCAGTAATGCCTATCGCTTCGCCCTCATCAGACTCCACCAGAAGTCGTAAATTGGTGGTGTTTCCTGCCGAGGCTTCGAACCACTTGTTCTGCGCTGCCATAGACACTGGAAAATCCCAGCCGACGACCATCTGGCGAATCCGGGGGTCGTTGTAAAGCATTTGGCAGAATTCAAGATCTCTCACTTCAACGGGCCGTAGTCTGACTTTCTTTCCTGCAATCATGGCGTTGTCCTTTCCATGTCTACGGCGATGTCGTTCATATGCTCGTGCCCTTGGTAAATGCCGAGGTCGTCAATCTCCCGTACGTTCTGGTCAACGCCTACTCCTTTTCTCGAGATAACGTGGTGCAGTGTCAATAGGAGAATCTTGAAGTCAAGCCACAAAGAAAAATGATCCACATACCACACATCAAGAGCAAGACGACGACTGAAAACAAGGCAGTTTCGCCCATTTACCTGGGCCCAGCCTGTGATCCCAGGTTTTACGCTGTGTCGTCTGGCTTGCTCCGGGGTATACCTGTGCAAATACTCGACCCGCAATGGCCGTGGCCCCACCAGACTCATGTCGCCTATCAGCACATTCCAAAACTGCGGAAGTTCATCAAGGCTGAAGGAGCGAAGGAGTCGACCCACCCGGGTCAGCCGAACCTCGTCCGGAAGAAGCCGTCCGCAATCGTCACGCTCGTCAGTCATTGTCCGAAATTTGTATATGGTGAAAATCCTTCCGTTGAGACCAGGCCGTCTCTGCCGGTACAGGACCGGTGAGCCCATGCTAACCCTTATTACTAGGACAATGGCCAACATCACTGGGGCCAGCACTACGAGAGCTGTTCCGGCTACGGCGACATCCATCACGCGCTTCATCACTAGCTGAAGCTGCCTTTGCATTGTCGGTGCTGGCTCCGTGTGGCTCACTCGCAAATGCAATTCCCCAGACCAAATATCGCGCCCTCGACGAAAAGGACAATAGCGGAGGGAAGGTTACCGCTGTTGCTCGCCGAGCTTGTCATGGCTACTTCCATTTCGGCAGTATAACGCAGGTTAACATGTGCGGCCTGACCGACTGTGCATAAGCTTGGCCGGCGCGCCACGCCTGGGCCGCCCGTCGCCTCCTTGCATGAGTCAGACCAGGCTTCTCCAACCTCTCGAAGCAAGACAATGCCGTGGGTGTGCGGAGCCAGACAAGGAGTGCGACCACTGCCATGGGCACGATGCTCAGGGTCAGTAGCAACCCGGCCAAAGCGGCGTCCAAGACCCGCTTGGCACTCCCATAAGGAGAGCGCTTAGGCCGGAGGGTAAACATTGGTTGCTCTGATGCCGCCACAGATCCTCCCATGCCGCACCTGGTGGTCAGCCCTGCCCTGCAAACCGATGCCGAGGCCGCTCTTCCACTGCTGCCTTGAGAACTTTCTCGAAATCACTTGCGAGCACGTCATAGTTGAATCGGGTGACTGCAAGCCCTTTTGCTGCCTCGCCAGCTCTGGCAAGCCATTGGGGATCTCGTACATGGGTAAGGAGCGTGGTCGAGGCTTCTTCGGGGTCGCGAGGCAAGTAGACTCCCGCACCTGCGTCACAGACTAGCGACGACTGCCATCCTTCGAAAGCGCAGAACACTGGTTTGCCAGCGGCCAGATAGTCAGCGACCTTGTTGAGAGCTCCGCCGTACAGCCTCCAATGCTCCGCTACCGTTACCACGGCGGCGACTGACCGCCTCAAAAGTGGCTGGATGGCGTTCTTAGGTAATTCACCAAGCATGAAGAAGTTGAAATCCAATACGTTCATGTCTCTGGCGAGAGCTCTGACGCGGTCTGCCTCGCGGCCGTCTCCTACTACCACAAAGGCAAGGTCACTAGCCCCTCGCATCCTTGCAGCAAGCTCCACGAGTCGGTCGACCTCGTTGACCAGCCCGATAGTCCCGACATAAGTCACGAGTGGCCGGCCATCCAAAGCCGGAGGCATCGGGAAGCTTAGCCCCGGATCATCAGTATCCGAGAGCTCCGCGCCGTTCGGGATGATGGCTATCCGGTCTTGCGGATAGCCGCATGCCAACAACCCCGCCTCGATCTGGGGAGAAAGAGCCACGATGCGCGCAGAGTGTTTGTACGCGTAGCGCTCCAGCTTCCGAGCAGCATAGATCAGGGCGGGGTTCTTCAACGCTCCGACGATAATGGGAGCTTCTGGCCATAGATCTCGGACTTCGAACACCAGGGGTACCCGCTGCCGTTTGGCCGCATGTACGGCTGGAATGGCGATTGTTAGAGGGGTGCTGGTCGCAAAGACCACATCAGCAGGGATCGAAGCCGCTTTACTTGAAGCATGAATGGCGAAATCGAAGAACGCCCTTATTCTCTTGGGATACGACATGCGGTTGGAATACTCGACCGGCAGCCAGTGCACCTTGATCCCATCCTCATCTGTCTCGTACCAGCCCCGCGCTCTGCCGCCGCGTCGTCTGTCGGTGGTGACCATGTTTACCTCATGGCCCCGCGCGACAAGCCGTCGAGCAAGCTCGTAGGACCGTGTACCACCAGCCATTGCGGGGGTCCTGAAATACTGGTGAAGATAGGTGATCCGCATATCGTGGCCTCCAGCAGTGCGGCTGCTTGCTTTGGAATCACTCATCTAGTGCACGTTCACTAGCCTTGATGTTTCAGTTCCGGACCTAGACGTCGCTGGCCTACCTCACTGCTCACACTCAACGGGCACGGTTGCTGCAGTCGGTTGGTTCTCTCGGGGAAATGGCGGATGGCTGGTTGCACATCTCGAAGAGAAGAGGCCCCCGCCATCGCACCCAAGACCCATATCAGTCTGCCGTCAAACCAGTCGCCGGAGAATTGCGCATGTATCAGCACGAACAGCGCCATCAGGACCATCGTTCGGCCAGGCCAATTCCTGCATCTGACCAGCAAGACAAGGAGGGCAACGATGGCCACCAAAAGAAGAACCAACCCGAGCAGACCGGATTCGCTCATGGTCTGTAAGGTCAAGTTGTGCGGATACAAAGAGAATTGACTTTCGAACCAACCAGGACCGTGCCCAACCAATGGGCGCTCAAGGAAGCTTTCCCAAGCCAAGTTGTATAACTGAGGCCGTGACGACAGGTACCCCTGTCGCAGAGTGAGATCGATGTACCGCTCTGCGACGAACTCGTTTGCGCGCGGCCATGCCACTAGACCAGTGACCGCTAGCCCGCACACTGCCGCAGTAGCATAGAACCATCTCCGATGTCGGAATAGAGCATAAGCCACCCAGGGCACGGCCAAGATGACCAAGGACAGAAGCGCGCCCCGAGACCCTGTCAGCACCATTGTGGCAAACATTGGGGGCACGGCTAGGAACAACACACGTCTCGGCCCATATATCGCAAGTGCCATTGTTGCCATGATACCTAGACCTTCGATGCGGGCGAGTACGTTAGGACCTCCTCCCAGTACGCCCGTCCGGGTATCGAATCCACTGAGGGCGCCTTGAGCAAGGGCTAGTACGGCCATCAGCAACGCCCAAGAGGCAAGAATCCCCATCACGATAATGCTCAAGGAGTGGATCCGCCTGGCCACGAGAAACGCTACAACTGTGACAATGACGACGAAGACCAGCTCATAAATGAGGCCGGATTCCTCGTAAGTCCCCGAAATCAGAGCCCGCAAGAAAAGAAGTCCGTACAGCCCAATAGAAGCGCTGAGTAGGATGAGGCTTTCCATGCTGGCCTTAGTGGACGGCCGCCTCAGCAGCACCGCCGGCAAGAAGAGCAATAGGATCGCCAGAAAGACGTTGCGGATTGGAAAAGATGCGACGAACCCAACCGCCTCTTCCGCGCCCGTTACCCTCTGAAAGGTCCATCGTCCCGCCAGAAGACTCAGCATGAGCGAGATAGCGCAGAGGATGCCAACACTGCCTGCTTTGGTGTAATACGCCGAGATCGCGATCCCGTCCAAACGTGTTCTCTGGCACGTGGTCAACTCAGCGAGCCGTTGATTCCTCGGGCACATTCTTATCACCGTTGCTTAGAGAAACCGGACGCGGCCCTCGTCTCCTGATTTCTATTGTCGCTGCCCCAGCTATGATAGCCAGGTGGACGAAATGGATTGCAGCGAGAGCGCACGCTCCTCCGCTGACCCCCCATTTTGGGACGAGCAGAGCAGACGCTAGACTGCCAGTAAGCAGGGCGGCGAGCCCGGCTGCAGCCTGTATGTCCAAGCGGCGTGCTACGGTCAGGGCAAGCTCGAACGTTGAGGCCACCCCGCCAGCAGCTGCGGCCGTGATGGATATCGCAAATGCTAGGCTGTAGCGGCTGTAGGCTTGTCCGTAGAAGATGTGGAGTAGCTCGGTTCCAAAGAGGGCTGACACGGCGATGGCTACTATGCCCAGGAGGGCGATTACGCCAACTACTCGCCAGAACAGGCGCTTGAACTGAGCAGGATTCGAATAGAAGCTGTCTGAAAGACGGGCTGCGGCCGCGTTGTTAAGCGCGAGCACAACGCGACCGAGAGCGATGTTCAGGTAGGAAACAGCGCCAAAGAAACCGAGAGCAGCTGCTCCAGCTTGCGCCTGCAAGAAGTATCGAGGGACATTCATCCGTAAAGAGCTTGCTCCGGCGGAAAGGCCGAGAGGAAAGCCCTGCCTGGCCAACCGGCGAATTCGGCGTCTGCTTTCTGCCCAAGGGACCACGAGTATTCTCCTTGGAGTCTCGGGAAGCCCGCGTAGCCTTCTCAGATCAAAGGCAAAGAAGATGGTCGCGAACGCCAAGACCTCTGATGTCACAGCAATTACAAGACTGTTCGTGAGGATCAAGACGACCGTCATGACCAGTGCCGACAAGGCAGCTTTTAACATGACCGAGTATGCGATGAGACGTATCGCCTCATGTCGCTGGAAGTAACCGTGGACCGCATCTGACTGGCTCTCAACAGCCTTCGCGACTGCTACCAATGTGCAGACAAGCACTGCATGGCCGGTTCTGGAAAAGAGGCTTGCAGTCATTGCAACAACTGGCACCGAAGCAGTGGACAAGAGAAGCCGAAGGGTGTAGAAGTCTGCGAACTCGAAGATCGAAAGGCTGTCCGTAGCCTGCAGCGTTCTCAGCTGGAGGCCTGAGAACATCATGATCGGGGCGGAAATGGCCAACGCCAGGGTATACGTCCCCACGTCCTCGACGCTAAGCGCTCTTGTCATGACTATCAGGATCGACCACTGGGCCAGGCCGTAGAAGACCCCGCTCCATAGGAGCCAGGCAAAGCTGGTGCGTAATGCAGGCCGAACGGCCTGGGTCGCAGGAGGCCGTGATTCCGGTGGGTCCATTGAGGGTTTCTGCATACTGTCGGGCTCTCTGCTAGCCACAGCAAGCACGAATCGGTTCGTGGGCTGCGTGCAGTGTGCGCTGACAGTCAAGCGAGCTCGAAGCGCACGACGAGTTCAATTCCACTGTTAGTGCGGCCTTCCTTGTTGTTCATGACAGAGCAGCTGCCCTACCCTCGCTTCCGCCACCGCGACGGCCCCCTGGTCCACCCGGACCGTGGAGGCCGCTATCTTCAGCAGCTCGTCTTTGCTCAGCGTATGCATAAGCGTGTTGGAGACAAAGTAAAGCACGCCGTCTGCCTTCCACCACACGTGGTGCACCTTGTTGCTGGTGCCGACGACGGTGTAGGTGGTGCCGTCGATCGTGACCTCTTGGCCTTTGGTCGCTAGGGGGGCATCAGTCCAGTTAGTGGCTGAGACACCCAAGTAGAGGTCCTTGGTCCCGTACTGGTAGACCATGCGCACCGCCAGCTTGGAGTCGTCCCCCGGTTCGATCTGATAGGTCCCCTGCCGCGGGCTGGTGTAGAGGTAATGGAAACCTTCCGGCAAGTAGCTGGGGGCCCTAAGCGGGAAGGGCACCGATCTCTGAGCGTTGTGCCACATCTGAGCATCAGGCAGGGCCGACACTGCTAGTCCCGTGCTGGAGGCGATGAGGGGGCCTGCCGTCGCGACTGTGTGGAAACTCTTCGACTCTGACTCCACTGCGTAGGTGCCCTCAGGTTGGCTCTCGGCTCGCGGAGCATAGTCAGGGGGGGTGAGAAACTTGAGCACGGCGTCTTTGAGGGCATTCTCGTCCGCCAGTACCACTGACTTGCCCTCGATCATGGCGGTGGGGCCGGTGAGAACGATCTGGGTCAGGCGACTACCCTCCAGCCTTACCAACCAATAGGCCAAGGACAGGATCTCGTTGGTGGTGAGATTGGTGGCGGTAGAGCCGAGGGCTGACTTCACCACGCCCGGCAGTTTGAAAGGTAGGTTCCAGGTCATGGCTTGTTCGCGCAGACCAGCCAAGACCCGCTGCTGGCGGGCCATGCGGCCGAAGTCGTAGTTCTGGTCTTTGCGGAAGCGGGCGAAACCCACGGCTTCTTTGCCGCTCAGCCGCCTGTAGCCGGCGTCGATGGCCACGTTGGTCTGGTCGGGGCTGTAGTTCCTGTCCACATCCACATACACACCGCCCAGAGCGTCGACCGTCTGCTCGAACCCGGCAAAACCGATCTCCAGATATTTGGTCACGTCAACCCCGAACACCTGCTTGATGGTCTTGATAGAAAGAGCCGCTCGGCCATGAGCATAGGCTGCGTTGATCTTGTCTTTGCCAACGCCGGGGATGTCTACATAAAGGTCGCGGGGGATGGAAAGCAGCGAGGCGAACCGCAAAGCTCGGTCGACGTGAAGGAGCATGATGACGTCGGACCGGCCCTCCTCGGCCACACTCTCGCCTCGGGTGTCGCTGCCGAGGATCAAGATGTCCTCTGCTTCCTGCGATTCGTCCACCGGGGGCTTCACCAACGTGGTGGGGGGTGGGGTAGCGAGGGCCTCCTCGGTCTCGGGTTCCACCCGCTCGTTGGCGGTGCCGACCTGAGCCGAAAACCACCAATACGAGCTGCCCAAGGCGGCCAACACTGCCACCACCACACACAGGGCGACGATGAGGCCGATGCGGAGGCCCCAACGCCTCTTCTTGCGGGGCGGCAAGTTATTTCTTGACTGGGTGTCCATAGCCGTATCCGTACGCGTAGCCGTAGCGCCCATAGCCACGTCTGTAGTATCCGGGCCCGTGCTTGGTGCCTACAGCTACTGTGCCGACTACCTTGAGCTCAGCGCGCTCGAATAGGGTGCGCACTTCGCGGACTTCGGTCCAGGTGGTGGCAAGCATCCTGGCTGTCACGATCACGCCGTCGGCATAGGGTGCCAGCACCAGGGCATCCGAGACTAGAAGGACAGGCGGGGTATCGATGATGACCTCGTCGGCCAGCTGCGCAAGCTCGTGGAGTAGGTGGCCCATGCGTTCCGAGGCGAGAAGTTCGGCCGGATTGGGCGGCAGGGGACCCGAGGTGATGGCGTACAGATTGCGCTGCAGCAACCGCGGGTCGACTTCGCCCGGTTGGCGCCGGCTCTCGGGCGGCAGAAACTCGTCGGCTCGCACTAGCTGAAGGACATCTGGAGCCTTCTTAGTGCCGGCAAGGACATTGGACAGACCTTGCGATTGCTCCAGCCCCAGGTAATCGTGTATCAAAGGCCGCCGCAGGTCGGCCTCCACGAGGATGACTTTCTTCCCCGAAAGCGCAAAACTGAGCGCCAGATTCACAGTTACGGTGGTTTTGCCCTCCTCCGGTAGGCCGCTGGTGACCAACCACACGTGGTGACGCTTATCCACGCTGAAGTATTGGAGACTGGAACGCAGGGTACGGAAAGACTCGAGCAAGAGGGGATGACCGCTGAAACCCACTGGTCGGCTGGACCGGTTGGCTTTCTTGCCCCGGCGAGGTAGCTTCTCGACTGCGGGCACGGCTGCCAGCACTGGCACGCCCATCTCAGTCTCCAGCATCCTTTCGTTCTTGATACGTTTGTCCAGCCGGTCCGCAAGGAAAGCCAGGCCGACCCCCACCAACAGTCCCACCACCACAGCTAGCACCAGGTTGCGCTCAGTCTGCGGCACTACTGGGCTAGTGGGGACTTCGGCTCGGCTCAGGACGTTGAAGTCTCCCGTTTGCATGGACTCAAGGATGCGTAGTGTCTCCAGTTTCTCTTGCAGCATCAGCCCGTAGTCGCTCTGCAGATCGGTGGGCGAAAGCGAGTTCACCTGAGCCTGGATGACCTCGCGCGCTGCTATCACTGTGGCTCGGGCTGCGCGCTGACGGTAGAGGATGAACTGGTCGGCGAAGGCGTTGGCGACCGCGGCTGCCTCCCCGGGGTCGGGGCTCTCGGCCGAGATAGAGACTACGTTGGTATTGCGCTCGGCCGTAGCCGTGACCATCTCGGCCAGTTCGTGAGGCGACTTCTGGCTGTTCAGCTGCACCTGCACGCCCTCGGCTATAGACTTGTTGCGGGTGACCGCAGCCATGGCTGTCTGGATGTTCCGGGTCTGATCGGACTCGTAGGTGAAGAGCTGCACCCCGAGAAGAGCGGTATCGAGCCGGCTACGTTCGAACACCAGGTCAGTGGTGGCCCGGTAGATAGGGGTGGTAGTCAACGACCACGCTGCCACTGCCGCCACCACCACGGCGACGGTGACGACTATCACCCACCAGCGCTCGCGCAACACCCGGAAGAAATCCTCGAGCCCCACCCCCCCTTGGGCTTCGGCCTCCAACTCGGCCACTGTCACCTCCTAGTAGTCTCAACCTTCCAGTACCTACTGATCTCTATCAGCTGATGGTCTTTATCGGCATTGTCCCATCGCTTCTCGCCCTGCTCGCTCAGCTCTCTCTCACGCCCACCCCGGCCATGGCTCGGAACGACTCGCTGGTAGCGCAAAGCCCCTCGAAAGTGTCGATCCCAGCGATGCGACCGTTCTCCACGAACACTACGCGGTCGGCATCGTGCACCGTCGACAGACGGTGAGCGACCAGCACGATGGTATGACCGCCACGCAGACTGCGTAGTGCTCGCATCAGCTCCTGCTCGGTGATATTGTCCAAGGCCGAGGTGCCTTCGTCAAAGATGAGCACCTGGGGCCGATAATAGAGAGCCCGGGCGATGGCGACCCGCTGCCGTTCCCCTCCCGATAGCCGGACTCCCCGCTCCCCCACCACCGTATCGAGCCCTTGCGGGAGTCTTGCCACCAGTTCCTCTAGTTGAGCCAAGCGTATGGCTTCGCGCACCGCTTGCTCGTCGATCTTGTCGTCGGGGATGCCGAGGGCGATGTTGCGACGCAAGGTGTCGTCAACGAGAAAGACCATCTGCGATACCACACCCAGGTTACGTTGCCAGCCCCGCAGGTTGGTCTGGATGTCTACCCCGTCTACCCTCACCTGGCCTTGGCTGGGGGCGAGTAGGCCGGTAATGAGGTCGACCAAGGTGGTCTTGCCGCCACCGGTAGGGCCGCAGATGCCCACTTGCTCGCCCCGCCTGATGACCAAACCCACGT
>CAKZRW010000102.1 GCA_937148845.1 uncultured Actinomycetes bacterium
GGTCGGCCAAGATCAAGTCTGCGGGGCTGCTCGTCGTCTTAATGCTGGTCGTTGTGCTGGCGATGGCAGGTGCTGCCCTGGCCTACTCCTCTACAACAACGTGGGACGGCAACGGGTCCAGAAACAACAAGCCCCTTAGCCTGCAACACTGGATTCTAACCCCGGGCGGCGGAGGTCGATTCGTTTCCGCACATCTCTACGTGAAGTTTGTTGGCGGGGGCACCTGGGATGGAGCTGCCTCACAATTAAATTCCGGCGGGGCAGCTCACTTCTATGTGCCGGTGGGCGAGAACAGAGTGCAGAGCGCGTACGCCGCATATCAGTTGACCCGTAAGCCCCCGGGCAGGATTGTATTGACCATCTCGAGCTACTCTACGACCACCACGGTTGGCGGGGAGGTCACCACCACAGTAGCCACCTCTACAACCTTGACCACGGTAGCCGAGGAGACCTCCACCACCGTGGGCCAGACCACTGTGTCCGAGATCCAGACCGGTGTGGGCGGTTCCACTGGGCTGGGAGCAGGCATTTGGGGACTCGGTGCACTCGCTCTCGCGCTTGCCGGTGGCCTAGGTTGGACGGCACTGCGGCCGGCAGTCAGGAAGAACAAGTAGTAGACGTGGAGGGTTACCGAGCCTTGGCTCTCGACCGCGGGCGCGGGGGAGAGCCAGGTTAGGGGCCGGGAAGAGACTAAGGCGCCGCGGACCGGGAAGTCCGCGGCGCCTTACTTGTGGTCTGCTGTGCTCAGCTTAGCGTTGACGGAGCCCGGTGATGGCACCATCGGTGTGCGGACCTGCTTCGGCCGGTGGCTCCCCCTTGGCTTGCTGGCGACGCACTCCGAAGCATATACTACAGAGCGAACAGGCAGCCCCCGCCAAGGTCGGCCCAAGAGGCTGGGGTGTAGCCGGGCTCAGACGACTAAGCCAGTCGCCGGGCAGCGGAAGCGAAGGCTCCGCGGGACGTTCCAGGTCCCGTGGGGCTTTTTGTGTTCGGAGGTGAAGTTCTTGAGCGCAGGGCAAGGGTTGAGCGGTGGCGCAAGCGCACGTCAGGGGGCGGAGGCGGGGGTCGGAGGTGTCTGGCGGACTCCCGGAGGGGCGCCCCAGGTTAGGCAGAAGACCCGGGTCGCACTGCTGTCGGTGGCTTCGAACACTACCTTGGTGGTCCTCAAGTTGGTTGTGGGGCTCCTGGTAGGGTCGGTCGCCATCGTCTCGGAGGCGATCCACTCCGGCATGGATCTGGTGGCGGCTCTGATTGCTCTGTTCGCAGTCCGCAAGTCAGGAGAGGCCGCGGATGAGCGTCATCCCTACGGCCATGGCAAGTTCGAAAACATATCTGCCGCCATCGAAGCCCTGCTTATCTTTGGGGCTGCGGCCTGGATAATCTACGAGGCGGTACAGCGGCTCTTGCATCCTCGAGGCATTGATATGGCCGTGTGGGGGGTCATGGTCATGGCGCTCTCGGCAGGGGGCAACCTCCTGGTTTCACATAGACTGTTCAAGGTGGCCCGTGAGACCGACTCGGTCGCCTTGGAGGCGGACGGCTGGCATCTACGCACCGATGTGTATACCTCTGCGGGGCTGATGGTGGGACTCCTGGTGATGTGGATGGGGGGCCACCTCTGGGCCGGGGTGCGCCTAGATTGGATCGATTCCACAATCGCAATACTGGTCGCGCTACTCATACTGAAGGCGGCCGTGGACTTAGTCCGCACGGCTGTACGCGACCTCCTGGATGTCAGTCTGCCGGCGGAAGACGTCCAGTGGATACCGGGCTTCGTCATCGGCAACTGGCGCCAGGTGAGGGGTTTCCACAACCTGCGCAGCCGCAAGGCCGGCCCCACCCGTTTCGTGGACTTCCACGTCGTGGTGGATGACCACATGTCGGTCAGTGAGGCCCACAGGCTCGGGGACGAGATCGTGGCGGCCTTGAAGGAGCGGCTGTCTGACTCGCGAATCAACATTCACATCGAGCCATGCGATTTCCAATGTCCGCCCAACTGTGAGGCCGGGTGCTCCATGGACGAGCAGCAAAGAAGGGCTGGAGCCGAGAGCCGGCCGAGCGCTACCGGGGAGGAACAGCCCAAATGAAAGAGACAGAGCTCAAGCCCGGCCGTGCCATCATCGAATCTGCCTTGCGGGCGGGAGCCACCAGCCTTGATGAGCAGGCAGGGAAGCGGCTTCTTGCGGCATACGGCATCCCTGTGCCTCAGGGGGAGACTGTGACAGACGTCGAGGCGGCGGTTCGAGTGGCCTCTACTCTAGGTTATCCCGTGGTCATGAAGGGCTCCACCAGCGCGGTGCAGCACAAGACCGATCTGGGCCTCGTGATCCTCCGGGTCATGAGCGAGACCGAGGTCCGTGAAGCTTACCAGGCGCTTGTAGCTCGCTCGGCGGCTGCCGGGGTGGAGCTCGAGGGAGTGTTGGTGGAACGGATGGTCAAAGGCAAACGGGAGTTCATGGTCGGCCTAGGTCACGACCATCTTTTCGGCCCGGTGGTCCTCTTCGGTCTGGGCGGCATCTATGCCGAGGCCCTCAGGGACGTGGCCCTGGCAGTCACTCCGCTATCCGAAAAAGACGCGGATGACCTCCTGGACCTCATCCAGGCCAAGGCACTGCTGGGGGCTTTCCGGGGCGAACCGGAAGTGGATCGAAAGGCCCTGGTGGCCGTCATTCTGGCAGTCGCCCGCATGGCTCAAGACCATCCCGAGATCGGGGAGCTCGATATCAACCCCCTAGTCATAGAAAATGGCGCTCCGGTAGCGGTGGACGCGCTCATCGCTGTGGATCCGCCACCCCCTGTCTCCACCCGACCGCCTGCGGATCTTTCGCGTCTTGATCAGCTGTGCGCTCCTTGCAGCGTGGCCGTCATCGGTGCTTCCTCCGACACCAGCAAGTGGGGCGGGATGCTGATCGCCAACCTCCAGCTGGGCGGGTTCTCTGGGGCGGTCTATCCAGTGAATCCTAAAGGCGGGACCATTCTTGGTCTTCCCGCCTATGCGAGCGTCTCCGAGCTCCCGGAAGCGCCTGATCTTGCCCTGATAGCGGTGCCCGCCCCGGCGGTGGCGCAGGCGGTAGAGGACTGCGGCCGCAAGGGGGTCAAAG
>CAKZRW010000103.1 GCA_937148845.1 uncultured Actinomycetes bacterium
GGTTGGAGTATCGCCACCCCCAACCGAACATGAAGGCTCTCTTTCTGTCAACAATGTCAGCGGGCATTACAGCTAGTCGCTCGCCTCAGCCGGGCTAGCTCCCGAGCCCACTCTTTGATCTCGTCCCGGAGTTTCGCTGCGTATTCGAAGCGCAATTCCTCCGCTGCGGCGAACATCTCCTCCTCTAGAGCGGCCATTAAGCGCTCGATCTCCTCAGGCGACATCTTCCCCGGAGTCACCGCCTTGCGCCGCTCCTTGTAGGGCACCGTGCCCGCAACACCCAGCAGCTCTGTGATGTCGGACACCCCTTTCACAATGCTGCGCGGTTCTATCCCGTGCTCGGCGTTGAAAGCCAGCTGAGCTGCCCGCCGGCGCTCCGTCTCGGCGATGGCCCGTTCCATGGCCGCGGTTCGCTTGTCCGCATACATGATGACGGTACCCTCCGCATTGCGAGCCGCACGGCCGATGGTCTGGATGAGGGCCGTCTCCCCCCGCAAGAAGCCTTCCTTGTCGGCGTCAAGTATGGCCACCAGGGCGACCTCGGGCAGATCGAGACCCTCTCGCAACAGGTTTATCCCCACGAGAACGTCCACTTCCCCCAGACGTAGCTCGCGGATGATGCGGATGCGCTCGATGGTTTCCACTTCGGAATGCAGATAGCGGACTTTGAAGCCCATCTCCAAGAGATAGTCCGTGAGATCTTCGGCCATCTTCTTGGTGAGGGTGGTCACAAGGGTCCGCTGTCCTTTCTCCACCCGCTTGCGGATCTCGTTCATGAGATCGTCGATCTGATGCCGGGTAGGTCGGACCTCGACCACGGGGTCTACCAAACCGGTCGGACGGATGAGCTGTTCCACCACCTGGGACGAGACCGAGATCTCCCACTCTCCCGGGGTAGCCGATACAAAGATTACCTGAGGGACACGGGCAATGAATTCGTCGAACTGCAGCGGTCGATTGTCCAGGGCGGAGGGCAGCCTGAAGCCGTGTTCCACCAGCATGAGTTTGCGACTACGGTCCCCCTCATACATGCCATGAAGCTGGGGAACTGTCATGTGCGACTCATCAATGAACACCAGGAAATCGTCCGGGAAGAAGTCTAGAAGCGTATAGGGCGGCTCCCCCGGTCTGCGACCCGAAAGGATGCGCGAGTAGTTCTCGATACCACTGCAGTAGCCCAACTCCCGCAGCATCTCCATGTCGTACTGCGTGCGCTGCCGCAAGCGAAAAGCCTCCAGCTGCTTACCTTGGGCTTCCAGCTCGGCCACCCTGGCCTCCAGCTCGGCGGCGATCTCCGTCAACGCGCGCTCGATGGTGTCCTCCCCAGTGACGAAATGCGTGGCCGGATACACCGCCACACTGGGCAGCCTAGCCACGACCTCCTGAGTGACAGGGTCGGTCTTGACGATCTCCTCCACTACGTCGCCCCACAGGCTGATCCGCAGAGCGTAATCCTCGTAAGCGGGCCAGACTTCGAAGCTGTCGCCGCGGACTCGGAACTTGCCCCGAGCAAACCCGATGTCGTTACGCTCGTAGTGGATCTTCACCAGTTTGGCGAACACCTCGTCACGGTCGACCTCCTCCCCGGCCTTAAGAAGCACCACTTGACGCAGGTACTCGGCCGGCGAACCCAAGCCGTAGATGCACGATACCGAAGCCACGATGACCACGTCTCGGCGCATGAGCAGGCTGGAAGTGGCGGCATGTCGGAGACGGTCGATCTCCTGGTTGATGGATGAGTCCTTCTCGATGTAGGTATCGGTCGCCGGCAGATACGCTTCCGGTTGGTAGTAGTCGTAGTAGGAGACGAAGTACTCGACCGCGTTCTCTGGCAAGAACTCGCGAAACTCGTTGCAAAGCTGGGCAGCGAGCGTCTTGTTGGGAGCGATCACCAGCGCCGGTTTGCCCACCCGGGCGATGATGTTGGCCATGGTGAAGGTCTTGCCCGACCCTGTCACCCCCAGAAGGGTCTGGAAGCGGTCTCCCCGCCGGACCCCTTCCACCAGACGGGTGACAGCCTGCGGTTGGTCACCCTGGAGTTCGTAGTCCGCTCGCAGCCGATAGAGCGTGCCCGAACCATGGCCAGGTTCAAGACCAGGCTCAGAAGACATCCGGGTGCACTCGTTCATAGATGGTCCGGTAACGTTCTATACGGGTGACGTATTCCCTGGTCTCCGGATACTCGATGGCCGCAGGCTCAAGAGTCTTCTTGCCGCTGGCCTTGATCCACCGGCTGACTGGCGTTGGGCCGGCATTGTAGGCGGCTACCGCCGCCGTCTCGTCCTTCCCGAAACGCCGCAGCAGGTAGGCCAAGTAGCAGGTGCCCAGTTCCAGGTTGTCCACCGGATCGGTCAGGCTCGGCTCCTTGGCGCCTTTGTAGCTGTCCAGACCAACAACGAAGGTCACGGTATCCGGCATGAGCTGCATCAGACCCTGCGCTCCCGCCCGCGACCGCGCCCGGGGATCGAAGCCGCTCTCGGCCCGCACGACAGCGGCCACCAAATAAGGGTCCACATCATAGCGCGAAGCAGCCCGGGCGATCTCCGCTTCATACTTGAGCGGGAAGACCCGCGCTGACGCCGCCGGCAGAATCAGACGCCCGGAAAGAACGGCAAGAGTCACCCCGGCCAGACCGGCCAGCACCACCACAAGAGCGAGCGCGGGCCAAAGCCGCCAGGCACGTTTTCGCGGTGGCCACTGCCTGCTGCTCGCCCGGTTCGCGCGGCCCGTTCGGCTGCCCCTGGCTCGGCTGCCTCCTGCTCGGCCGGCATTCCGCTCACCACTCACAGGACATCTCCTTCCCGGGGAGCGGCCCTTTCTGCGAGCTGCTTCTGGGCCAGTGCGTAGACCTCTTTCACGAACTTCTCGAGCTCGGCTCTCGAACCGTCGTTGACAAAGACCACGTCACTGCCTGCCCTCCTTCTCTCGGCGGTAGCCTGCAGACCCTCGAATTCCTCGAACTGGTCGAGCCCGAACCCATGCACCGAGCGCTGCCTTCTGACCGACGGAGAGGCTTCGATCGTCACGATGAGGTCGAACATGCCTCCGTATCCAGCCTCGAACAGAAGCGGTATCTCGCAGACCACTACTGACCCGCTCGGAGCACTGGCTATGAACCTCTCCAACCTTTCGTGCACTAGCGGGTGAGTCAGCCCCTCCAGCCAACGCAGCCTATCGGGCCGGCCCCGCACCAGCTGGGCCAGGCGCCTACGGTCCACTTCGCCCGTGGTCGTCAAGACCGCGGGACCGAACTCTTGGAGTAGGGCCTTCTTGCAGGTCTCTTCACGGTAAAGACCATGCACTACCTCGTCAGCGGAAAAGGTGAGAGCACCAAGGGCGCCGAATAGAGCAAGAGCCGTGCTCTTCCCAGCACCGATACCCCCGGTGAGGCCTACCGTGAACAGGTCGCGCCTTCCCCTACTCACCGCTCCTCCGAAAAAACGGAGAGCGCCTGTGGCGCTCCCGTATGCTGACTCATCCTGCCGGTCCCCTGCTGCCGGCCAGGCTGGCCCTAATCCTCGCGGGGAGACTCCTCACCCGTAGAGCTCGGCTCTTCTGCCGCCCTGGAATCGGCGACCGCCTCTTCGCCCGCCGCCTCGGCCGTTTCAGCCGGGGTCGCTTCCCACTCGGCCTCTTCTTCAGCCCTGGCGATCTCCTCCAGCCCGACGGCTTCCTCCAGTCCGGCGGCTTCCTCGGCCCCGGTGATCTCCTCGGCCTCTTCCGTAACCTCTTCGCGCTCCTCGGCCTCCTCGCCCTCTTCCATCAAGGCGTCCTCATGGATACGGTACTCGGGCTCGAGGCGCTTCAAGCTGAGGGAGAGCCGACGACGCTCGGGGTCGATCTCGATGATCTTCACGTTGACCTCTTGCCCCGGTCGCACGATCTCGGAGGGATCCTCCACGTGGTGCTGCGCCAGCTCGGAGATGTGGATGAGACCTTCCACGCCCTCCTCGATCTCGACAAAAGCCCCGAAGGACACCAGCTTGGTGACCCGGCCGTGGACGATCTCGTTGACCTGACGGTTCTCGAAGACCTGCTGCCATGGGTCCTTCTGGGTCTGCTTGAGACCCAGGGAGATGCGCTGGCGCTCCCGGTCGATGTCCAGCACCCGCACTTCGACCTTCTGCCCCACCGAGAGGACCTCAGAGGGATGATTGACATGGCTCCAAGAGAGCTCCGAAATGTGGATAAGGCCGTCAATGCCGTCCAGATCCACAAAAGCGCCGAAATCGACGATGTTGGAGACAGTCCCGGTGACTAGGTCGCCCACGTTCATGCGGTCGAGGATCTGCTCCCGGGCCCCCCGGCGCTCCTCCTCGAGCACGGCGCGGCGGCTCAACACCACGTTGTTGCGGAAGCGATTCAGCTCGATGACTCGGCATTCAAGCGTCTGCCCCAGGAATTCGTCTAGATCAGCCACTCGGCGGATATCCACCAATGAGGCGGGCAGGAAACCCCGCACCCCGAGGTCGAGGATCAATCCGCCCTTGACGACCTCGATCACGGTGCCAGACACCGGCGTACCTTCTTCGGCCGCTTTCTCGATCCGCTGCCAAGCCCGCTCGAACCGCGCGCGCTTGCGGGAAAGGATGAGACGCCCGTCCGCATCCTCCTTGGTGAGGACCAAGGCATCGATGACGTCTCCCACCGCCACCTCTTCGGCAGGATTCACCGACTTCTTGATGGAGAGCTCACTGGCGGGGACCACCCCCTCGCTTTTGTAGCCGATGTCGACCAGAACCTCGTCTTTGTCGACCCTCACTACGGTCCCCGTCACGATGTCGCCTTCCTCGAAAGTGACGATCGTGGCATCGTAGTTGGGAACCAACTTGCCATCGACCTCGACCATGAGGTCCTGGCCGCCCTGCAGTCTGTGAACTTCGTCGGTGTGTTGATCTGCCATGTAGTTTCCGTTTCCCTTCCCAAAAAAGCGCAACCTGGGGCCGCTCTCAGCACGGCTTCCGTGCCGGTAGTATACCCAGGCCGGCAAGAAAAGCAATATGGTAGGGGCCTCGCGTACCTACTTGGCCGAAAGCCAGTCCGGGCCTATACCTGCGTCCACTCCCAGGGGGGGATCCATGGGGTAGGCCTGTACCATCTCCTCGACCATCGCCTCACGGACAGCTTCGGCCTCCTCCACAGGGACTTCGAACAGCAGCTCGTCGTGGACCTGCAGCACAAGACGAGCGCGAGGGAACTGTCGCCGCAGCCGTCCGTGACAACGGATCATGGCCACTTTGATGATGTCAGCGGCGCTACCCTGAATTACGGAGTTGACGGCGAGTCGCTCTCCCAGCGAACGCTCCTGGAAAGTGGCCGCTTTGAGCTCGGGGATCGGACGCCTACGCCCGAACACCGTGGTCGCATAACCCCGCGCCCGGGCTTCCGCGATGGTCTCCTCGATGAAGACCTTCACGCGTGGCATGCGCTCGAAATAGCGAGCGATGTAGGCCTCCGCTTCATCTCTTTCTATCCCCAGGCTCTGGCTAAGTCCGTACGCCGAGATGCCATACATGATCCCGAAGTTGACAGCTTTGGCATAGCGGCGATGTTGGGAGTCGACCTGGTCCTCGGGGATGCCGAAGACTTCAGCCGCGGTCCGGGCATGGATGTCTTCTCCCCGGCGAAAGGCTTCGATGAGGGCAGACTCACCGGAGAGATGAGCCATGATGCGCAGTTCGATCTGAGAATAGTCAGCCACTACCAAGAGATACCCCGGCTCTGCTGTGAAGCATTCTCTTATCTGGGCTCCCAGCGCAGTCCGCACAGGGATGTTCTGTAGGTTGGGGTCACTGGAGGAAAGCCGCCCCGTGGCCGTTACTGTCTGGTGGAAGGTAGTGTGAAGGCGCCCCGTACTCTGCTCCACAGCTTGAGGCAGGGCCAGAAGGTAGGTGGAGAGCAGCTTGGAAAGCTCCCGATGGTTGAGAATGAGCCCCACTATGGGATGACTGCCGCGCAACGCTTCCAGAGTCTTAGCATCGGTCGAGTAACCCGTCTTGGTCTTGCGCTGGCGAGCCAGACCCAGTTTCTCGAACAATACGCGGGAGAGCTGTTGAGGCGAGCCCAGGTTGAAGGTCTCCCCCGCCAGTTCGTAGATCGAGGCCTCCAGCTCCTCTAGCTGGTCCTGCATTTTCGCCGCCATGTCGCCGAGACGGTAGCAATCCACATGGATGCCGGCTTCTTCCATGGCGATCAGCACGGGAGTGAGTGGCAGTTCGATCTCCTGGAACAAGTCCCACATGCCCTGCTCCCGCAGACACCTCTCTTGCTCGACGGCCAGAGGCAGCACTACGGCTGCGGCAGCCGGGCCCTCACAGCGACCGGCAGCGGGCAAAGGAACCCCCAGCTCGCCTGCCAAGTCCTCCAGGCGATAGTCACGACGGCCTGGCGCCAGCAAGTAGCCGGCGATGTACGTGTCATGAGTAGCCTGACCCAGCAACCCGCGCAAGAGTCGCTGTGCTTTCAAGTCATGGCACACGAGGGCTAGGCCGGGCAGGCTCTTCCGGACAACACCCCGTTCGCGCTCGCCGACTTCGATCTCGGCCAGGGTCAGACCTTCGTAAAGTGCAGTCGCCAGGCGCGACGGTGAACTGGCAGCCAGACCGGAGGCTGGACCCGAAGACTGAGCCAACCAGAGCCGACCTGGCCCCCCCGGTTGGCCTTGTGCCGCGTACTCGCTGGCCACGCCCACCGGTCGGGCCCGGTCGAGCCCAAGCTCAGCCACCAGATCGGCCGCGTCAGAGAGCGCCGCCCAATGTCGCACCTCCGGAAAGAGACAGATTGCCGTCTTATTACCGGCAGCGCCCCCCGCCCCCCTCCCTGCCTGGGCCACGCCCTCGGCTACCGGTAGCTGCTCCAAGCGCTCAAAAAGCGAGGTGAATTCCAGACGACTGAACAATTCTTTGAGCCGTTCCTTGTCTGGTCGCGGTGGACAAAGCCCCACAGCATCGATCGCGATGGGAACCTCCCGGTCAAGGAGCGCCAGTCGACGGGAGAGAAAAGCGACCTCCCGGTTTTCGCGGAGCAACTCACGCCGTTTGGCCCCTGCCACTTGGTCGAGGTTTTCGAAGACGGCATCCAGACTTCCGAATTGCTCCAACAATTGAGCGGCCGTCTTATCGCCGATACCTGGAACCCCCGGTATGTTGTCGGAGGAGTCTCCTTTGAGTCCGATCAGGTCCGGAATCAGACGGGGCGGCACCCCGAAGCGCTCCTCGACCGCGGCTGGGTCATAGATCCTGACCTCCGTGACTCCCTTGGTGTTAGCCATGATGCGGACGTACCGTCCAGCCAGCTGCAGGGCATCCCGGTCACCGGTGACTATAATGGTCTCCCGCCCCTCGGCCTCGGCCTGCCGCGCCAGGGCAGCCAGAATATCGTCCGCTTCGTAGCCCGGTAGCGCCAGGTTGGCGAAGCCGAAGGCAGCCGACAGTTCTGCAAAATATGGCCACTGCTCGACCAGTGGTTCCGGCATGGGTTTGCGCTGGGCCTTGTATTCTTCGTACTCTTCGTGGCGGAAAGTCTTCTCGCGAGAATCCCACGCCACTATGACCGCCCCTGGTCTATATTCCGCTAGGATCTTGAAAACCATGAGACAGAAGCCATAGAGCGCGTTGGTGGGCAGGCCATCGCTAGTGGCAATCTCCGCGGGCAAGGCGTAGAACGCTCTGTAGGCAAGGTTGTTGCCATCGATCAAGAAGAGGGGTCCCCGGACCTCTTCTCCCTGACTCGGTTTTTCGACCGCCACCTTCCAATCCTCCCCGACACGCAGGAATCAAGCTGACAAAGAGACTGCCCCGGTTTCAGAAAGGTCATACCCGCCTAGCGCGGCCAAGGCCTCTCGAAACCGGGCAGATCCCAGCACCGCAAGCAGTAAGGCGAAGACCGGCTTGCTGCGCCACTCGGCCCGTGCCACCAGGTCGTACCGCTCCTCCCACAGCGGCACGAACTCAAGCCCATAAGCGCCCGCAGCTGCCCGGATGCCCAGGCCTGCCGTCGCCGCCCCTTCCGCTATCAGACGGGCCACCCCTAGGTGAGTGCGCTCCTCTCGCTCATAGCCTACGATCCGACGCGCTTCCAGACCTACCTTCTTGAGCTGCGCGTCCAGCCATACCCGCGTACCTGAGCCCGGTTGACGGTTCACAAAGACCACCCCCGGTTTGACCAGGTCCACCAGCTGTGTCACTCCCTGGGGATTGCCCGGCGGGACTAGGATACCCTGCTCGCGTTTGACCAGATTCATGATGACTACCGGCACGTTCGGTAGCACCCGCTCGATGAAAGGCAGGTTATACAACCCTGTCCTCTCGTCCCACAGGTGCACCCCGGCAAGGTCCGCCTCCCCCCGCGATAGAGCGATTAGGCCGCCCAGGCTGCCCACAAACGCGGTGGTCAGCCTGTGAGGCGGCGAATGTTCGGCCAGCAGGCGGCTGAGCAATTCCACTGCGAGGTCATGACTGCCCGCGAAGCGGATCACCGCTTCCTCATTGCCCCCAAGATCGGACAATAGGGCACTGCCCCCCCGAGACTCGGCGCCTTCTTCGACCGCGACCCGCAACTCCTGCCACCGCGCGATAGCGGCTGCCAAGGCGGCTTCGGCATGGGCCGGGCTGTGGCCGGACGAAAGTGCGTCCAGCAAGTAGCTTTCTGCCCGATTGACCAGGTCAGCCCACTGCCATTCCGGCGAGCGAGAGAGGTCCCCCAACCCCGACCGCAGAGGCCGCACCCGGGTGCCTCCCCCCCGTTGGGAGACCACCATACCTTCCCTTGCCAGCCGCGAGTAGGCCCTGGCCACCGTGGCCGGCGTGCAGTGCCACCGCTGAGCCATAGCGCGAACGGAAGGCAGACGTTGCCCGGGAAGGAGCTCACCAGAGAGAATAGAACGTCGGACGGCCTCGGCAATCTCCAGATAGACGATACCGTCCGCTCTGCCGTCGAGTCCATTCATGAGTCAGGAAACTCCTGGCGGGGGGCGTCGCTTGCAGACCATTGGTTGCAGAGTATTAAATCACACTCTATCATTCCGGCCCGTGGTCGCACTCGGCCCGACACGCGGTCTGTGACACAAGGAGCCAGTGATGACAAGAGTCGTCAGGCAGCCCCCAGCTCAACCCTTGGCGCGCACTCGAGCTCGTCTCGAGGGGACGACGCTTGTCGAGCTGACCGGCCTTTCCCGTGACCGCCTTCTAGGCATGTACCAGAGGATGGCCCTGATCCGGCAGTTCGAGGAGCAGGCGGCAGCCCTGTACCGTGCCGGCCGCATCCGGGGAGTCACCCATACCTATCAAGGACAGGAAGCCGTGGCGGTGGGGGCGACCTGGTGCCTGACCGAGGAGGACTACATCACCTCCACCCACCGCGGACATGCTCACGTCCTGGCCAAAGGAGCAGACGAGAAGCGGTGCATGGCCGAGCTCATGGGCAGGGCGACCGGCTACTGCAGGGGACGGGGCGGCTCCATGCACATCGCCGATCTCAGTCGCGGCATTCTCGGCGCCAACGGCATCGTAGGCGGGGGCATGGGCATCGCTGTGGGTTCAGCGCTGGCGTCGGACCTGCTCAAGAACGGGCGGGTGACCGTGTGTTTCTTCGGCGACGGTGCCCTCAACCAGGGGATCCTCCACGAGGTGTCCAACCTAGCTGCCATCTGGCGACTCCCCTGCGTGTTTCTGTGTGAGAACAACTTCTATGGCATGAGCGGTCCGGTAGACAATATGCTGGCTCTGGGCCCGGACGGGTTCAAGGGCAGAGCCCAAGCCTTCGGCCTGCCCGCAGTGGAATGCGACGGCATGGACGTGATCGACGTCTTCCTCGGCGTGCGGGAAGGGGTGGAGCGAGCCCGGGCAGGGGAAGGTCCCACATACGTCTTCACCCACACCTACCGCTTTCTCGGCCACCATGTGGGTGACCCCCTCACCTACCGCGACAAGGAGGAGCCGGAGCTTTGGCGCAGACTGGATCCTATCCCCAACTTCGGCCGACTACTGGTGGAGCAAGGCCTGGCCTCCACCCAAGACCTTGCCGACTGGGACCAAGAGGCCAGCGTGCGCATCGCCGAGGCTGTTCGCTACGCCGAGTCCAGTCCAGAACCATCAAGAGACACACTCCTGGAGGGCCTTTTCGGATGAGAGGCGAGCAGATAGAGGAGAGGTCCCTTACCTACGCGCAGGCCCTGAATGAGGCTCTGCGCGAGGAGATGCAGCGGGATGCCAGAGTCATCTTGCTGGGCGAGGACATCGGGGTCTGGGGAGGCGGCGGGGTCTTCGGCGTGACCAAGGGTCTGCTAGAGGAGTTCGGCGCCGAACGCGTACGCGACACGCCCATCTCAGAGGCCGGTTTCACCGGAGCTGGCCTCGGAGCCGCTCTCGCCGGTCTGCGACCGGTGGTGGAGTTCATGTACGTCGACTTCTCCATGTTGGCCATGGACCAGATCTGCAACCAGGCAGCCAAGATCCGCTGGATGCTGGGGGGAGACGTGTCCGTGCCCCTGGTCATCCGCGCCCAGCAGGGAGCCGGCAGGGGCAACGGTCCTCAACATTCCCAGAGCCTGGAGGCTTGGTATGCTCACACTCCTGGGCTGAAAGTGGTAATGCCGAGCACTCCCTACGATGCCAAAGGGCTCCTCAAGACCGCTATCCGGGATGACAACCCGGTGGTGTTTCTGGAACATAAATTGCTGTACGGGACCAGGGGCCCCGTCCCGAAGGAGGATTACACTATTCCCTTCGGCCAAGCAGCTATTGTCAGGCAAGGCCGTCACGTGACCTGTGTCGCCTTGTCCTATCAAGTCCACAAAGCGCTTGAGGCTGCCGACGTACTGGCCGAAGAAGGCATCGAGCTCGAGATCATCGATCCCCGCACCCTGGTTCCGTATGACCGGGAGACGGTGGCCCGCTCCATTATGAAGACGGGCAGGCTCTTGGTGACTCATCAGGCCCCCGAACGCGCTGGGTTTGCCGCCGAGGTCGTCATGTGTGCATTGGAGGACGCCTTCGATTACTTTGACGCGCCTCCTCTGCGGGTCTGCGGGAAGAACGTACCCATTCCCTATAGCTTGACGTTGGAGGCCGCGGCCATTCCTCAAACTGAAGATCTCGTCCGCGCAGCCAAGAGGCTGGTCGAAGGAGTACCCCTCGGAGGCCGACGGTCATGATCGAAGTCACCATGCCGGTCCTGGGTCTTACCATGGAGCAGGGGACTGTCGTCGCCTGGCTCAAGGATGTGGGCGACCAGGTTAAGGAGGGTGAGGCCCTCTTCCTTGTGGAGACCGACAAAGCCACCTCTGAGGCCCCGTCGCCCGGGTCAGGGACCCTCGTCAGCGTCTTCGCTGGCGAGGGCGAAACCGTCGCCGTAGGGACCATCATCGCTCTGATCGCAGAGACTGCGGAAGAGTTCGCCCCCAAGACTCGAGCGGAGCTGGCCCCAGAGACAGCGACAGAGGCCCCGCGCACCGCAGTGCCACAGAAATCCCAATCCATGGAACAGACCACGTTCGACCCGGCCCGGCCCACCGTCGCCGAGGGCGCACCCCCTTCATCCCCCGGTCGCCACACCGTCTTCGCCTCCCCGCGGGCGCGAAGACGGGCCAGGGAACTGGGCATCGACGTCAAAGCCGTGCCGTACCAAGGCCCAAGGATACTCGAGCACCACGTCCTAGCTGTGTCAGAGGTCAGGCCGCTGACCCGAGTGCGTCGTCTGATCGCCGAACGCATGACCTTGTCAGCCACTACCATCCCCCAAGTCACCTATCGCCAGCGCTGCGATGTCACTGAGCTGATGGAAACCCGTAAATCACTTCGCAGTGAGGCGGCCCGGCGCCAAGTGAGTCTCCCCCTTGACCTTTTCGTAGCGCGAGCAGTGTGCCTTGCCCTCCCGGACTTCCCGGAACTCAACTCGGAATGGGTCGAGGGGCTGGGCATACGCCAGCACCCTGAAGTGCATCTGGCAGTGGCAGTCGACGTGGAGACCGTCGGTCTGCTCACCCCTGTCATCCGCAACGCCGGTTCTCTCGACTTCTGGCAGACAGCTGAGGAGCTTGAGCGCTTGGTCACGGGAGCGAAGGCCAAGAAGCTGGGACCGGATGACTTCGCCGGAGCCACCTTCACCCTCACCAGCTTGGCCGTGACCGGAGTCGAAAGTTTCGACCCCCTGGTCGTCCCACCCCAAGTAGCCATCCTGGGGGTAGGATCCCCGACGGCGACACCCGCTCACGGACAAGACCAGCTCGTCAGGCGTCGGTTTCTGTCGCTCAGCCTCACCACTGACCATCGTGTGCTCGACGGCACCCCATCGGCGCGTTTTCTCAACCGAATCTGTAATCTGCTGGAAAGACCTTCCGCCCTGCTCTAGTAGTGTCTTTCCACCGGTGTTGTTTCTTCGGCGAGATACCCCAGCCGCCGCGAGAGAGCATCTCCGAGTTCCATGATCTTGCGGATGAGAAGAGGTAGACGCTCGGGGGAGAAACGTTGGACAATGCCGGAGATGCTGACTGCCGCAGCCACCCGGCCCGAAGCATCGCGCACGGGAGCTCCCAGAGCACAGGCATGCAGGGCCACATCCTCCCAGCTCACCGCGTACCCTAGCTCTCGGATCTCCCTGCGGTCCCGCTCCAGTTCCTCGCGGGTGACAAGGGAGTACTGCGTCATCCGCACGACATGATGCGCCACGACCTCCTCCCAGTGCCCATCCTCCAGATGGGCCAAGAGTACTCGCTGAGCGGCCCCGCAGTTGAACGGCGAGTGTCGCCCCGGCTCCAGGATCAGCACCCGCACCTGCTGGTTGCCATCGAACCGCCGCAGGCACAGAGCCTGGTTACCCTCGGCCACCACAAGAAAGGTGCTCTCGCTGGTCTCTTCCGCCAGGGCGCGCAGCAGCGGGTCGGCCTGTTTGACCACCTCCATGCTCTTGGCCACTATGCTGCCCAATCTGAATGCCTTGAGCCCCAGCCGGTACCGCCCCGTGGCGCGGTCACACTCCACCATGTCCGCTGCTTCAAGAGTCGCGAGCAGACGGTGAGTAGTGCTCTTGCTGAGGCCGATACCGTTACTGATCTCAGTCAAGCTCAGTTCCGGGCGGTCAAAGGAAAACTGGTCGAGGATAGCTACGGCCCGCGCCACCGACCTTACTCCCGCCTTATCATCCTCGCTCCTACTTGACCGGATCGACCCCGGCATCACCACCACTCCCTTCCGAGCAACGGAACGTTGTGCCATCCGACAGTATATATGGTGTCCGGCCTGTCGCCCGAAGAAGAGGAGGCCACCCTCAGGGTGGCCTCCTCTCACTGTTTGGTGGCAGATCGCTCGTAGCCCGAGCTTCTGGATCACAACGGACCGGTCAGCTAGCCCCACCTTCCCCGGCTGTCACGACTGCACGCTTTCCGTTTCCTGCCAGCCAGCGTACCTTGCGCTGCAGCGGGAAGAGGTAGAAACCGGTCTTACGAATCACATAACCATAGATTCCAGCCGGAGACCATACGGTAACCACGATCGCCAATAGACCCAGGATAATGAAGTACCACTCCCCGTACTTGGCGGTGGTTTCCCGCAAGACGAAATAGATCAGCGTACCGATGATCGGGCCCTCTATCGTGCCGACCCCGCCGATCACGCTGATGAAGATGAGATAGGCCGTCCAGTTCACCGAGAAGGCCGCCGCCGGCTGAACCCGCAGAAGGTGGATGGCCACGATCGCTCCCACCATGGCGCAACCCGCCCCAGCGATGACGTACGTGTAGAGCTTGCTGCGCCAGATGTTCACCCCCATACTCTCCGCCGCCAGATCGTTGTCTCGCATCGCCTTAAGACCCAGGCCGGTGCGAGAACGCAGCAAGAAGTAGGTGCAGGCTATAGCGATGACAGCTGCTGCCAGCGCCCACCAGTAGCTACCGGGCACACGGACGCTGGTCCCCAGCTTGCTCGCAGCCTGGATGGTGACTCCCGAGCCACCCCCTGTCCGTTTGATATTGGCCACAATAAGCCGCATGATCTCGGCAATGACCCAGGTGCCGATGGCGAGATAACCACCTTTGAGCTTGAAGACCAGGGCTGCTGCCGGGAGTGCGATGATGGCCCCACCAATCGCCGCAAAAATTACGCTGATGAAGGGATGGATGCCCAGCATGTCGGCAAACAACCAGAGCGTGTACGAACCTATGCCGATAAAGCCCTGCTGCCCCACGGAGATCAACCCCGCGTAGCCTAGCATCAGATTCCAGAACTGGGCCAGTGCCAGGAGGGCGAAGAAATCGACCAGACGGCGAGTCCAAGGTGTCCCCCCGAAGAAGGGGAAGAGTATGAGCACAACGAGGATGGCGAGCCCACCCAAGCCGACGTAAAGGTTGGTGCGGTTCGCGACCCAGATTTCGAACCGCTTGCTCGTAGTCTCAGAGATGGGAGCAGTCGTGTTCATGCTGTCACCGTCTTTGCCAAGAAGCCTTGCGGTCTAAAAGCAAGGATGATCACAAAAACCACGTGGCCCACTAGAATGGACCAGGCCGAGCCAAAGGCCTGGGCCCCAAGCGTCTGCGCCACGCCTAGGATGACCCCGCCGAGCAGAGTGCCCCAAGCAGAGCCCATGCCGCCTATGATGACAGCTTCGAAGGCGAAGATCAGACGCTGGCTCCCGAGCAGCGGGTCGAAAGTAGTGCGGATGCCCATCATCACGCCGCCGATGGTCACGATCAGCAGCGATACCCCCAAGGCGACAGCCCACACATGCTTGGTGTTAACACCCATGAGCCGAGCGGCCTCTTGGTCGTCGGATACGGCTCGGAAGGCCCGCCCCATCTTGGTCCAGTTCATATAGAGCTGCAGGGCGGTGATGACCACAATGGCCATCAAGAAGATGATGAGCGGCAACCAGCCTACCGCCAGGCGTTCATTGATCTTGATGCTAAGGTTCTCGACCCGACCAGCATCCAGCCCTTGAGAGTTGGCAGTGAAACCGAGTAGCAGGGCGTTCTGAAGAACAATGGAGATCCCGAAGGTCACAATCACGCCGGCAATGTCACCACGCCCCACCACGAAGTTAAGCAGACCCCGCTGCAGCAGATACCCCACGATGAACAGGATGACCATGGTGATCGGAATGGAATAGAAAGGATTGAACCTCATAGCGTTGACCAGCATGAGAGCAACGTACGCCGGCAAGACGGTCAAGTCGCCATGGGCCAGATTGACGAGACGCATGGTCCCGAACACCAGGGACAGCCCTACCGCGAACAGGGCGTACAGACCGCCCAGTAGGATCCCTTGTACAGCAGCGTTTATCCAGTCCATTGCTATACCCCGAAGTAGGCCGCGGTTATCTGTTCAGGAGTGAAGTCACCAGGCTTACCCATCAGGGAGATCCGGCCCTCCAAGAAACAGGCCACGTGATCAGCCACGGTGAGTACGTGCTGAACGTCCTGCTCCACCACCAGGATGGTGCAGCCGTTCTTGATCAGGGTGGGGAACGCCTCGTAGATGCGCTTGATCACCACAGGCGCCAAGCCCAAGGAGACTTCATCCATCAGGATCAGTCTGGGGTTAGCCATCAAGGCTCGGCCGATGGCCAGCGCCTGCTGCTCCCCACCGGAAAGACCAGCTGCCTGGCGCCTCCTGAGCGGCTTGAGTAGGGGGAACAGCTCGTATATCGCGTCCACAGTCCAGGGACCTTTGCGATTGCGGTAGGCCCCCATCAGCAAGTTCTCATGTACGGTCAAGCTGGGAAACACCCGCCTACCTTCGGGGACGCTCGAGATGCCTAGCTCGACCCGCTGGTGGGTAGGCATGTGGTCGATCGGCTGACCATCGAACAAGATGCGTCCTCTCCGCGGGACGAGCACCCCGGCAATGGTCTTGAGCATGGTCGACTTGCCAGCTCCGTTGGCGCCGATACAGGCGAAGATCTCTCCCTCCTCGACCTTGAGACTGATGTCGTATAGCGCCTGGAAGTCCTCGTAGAAGACGCTGGCGTTTTCAATCTCCAGCAGACTCATGCCGGCGTCCCTCCCATATAGCAGGCCTGCACTTCAGCTGAGTTCATCACTTCGCGGGGCTGTCCTTCGCAAAGCTTACGACCGAAGTTGATTACGGTCACCCTATCGGCGATAGCCAGGAGGGCGTGGACGACGTGCTCGATCCAGACGATAGTGATGCCCGTTTCCCTCAACTTGCGGATCTCCTGCAGAAGCTCCTGCACTTCGGCTTCGGTAAGGCCGCCAGCTATCTCGTCGAGAAGCAGCAGCGTGGGATCAGTGGCCAGCGCCCTGGCCAGTTCGAGCCGCTTGCGCTCAAGAAGAGTAAGAGACCCGGCCAGCACATTCATCTTCTTGGCGAGGCCTACCCTCTCCAGTACATCCACGCAATGCTCGTACGACGCATGCTCGCTTTGGTTGCGGCCGTGGGTAGCTCCCACCAGTACGTTCTCGAACACCGTCATGCCCGTGAAAGGCCTGGGGATCTGGAATGTCCGTCCGATGCCAGCACGACAGCGCTCGTAGCGCGGCAAATGGGTTATGTCTCTGCCCTCGAAGATAACCTTGCCGCCGTCGACCCGGACCGCGCCCGTAATCAAGTTGAACCAGGTGGTCTTGCCTGCCCCGTTGGGTCCGACGATGCCCAAAGCCTCTCCCCTGTTCACGCTGATAGAGAGGTCGTCGATGACCAGCACGCCTCCAAAGGACTTGCGCAGTCCTTGGGTATCAAGCACTACATCCAAGTGGACTCACCTCCGTGTGTCATCCCTGTCCCCCTTCCTTCTGCCTCTTCCTTTCGTGCGCGGGAGCCACCCGGAATGGTCCCAACATGCAATTAAACACAATCTCATACCGAACCTGAAATGGTCAAGAAAACCGTGCCTATCTCCGACATAGGTCGGGGCTGCGGGCCGGGCACAGCCCGGCCCGCAGCCCCCCAAAACGCGTCCCCGCACCTCGGCCTGTTACGCCAACGGCTGCACCTTGTCCTGGACGGGGATCATGGGAGCCACTACGTTGCTCACGATGACCAACTCGAAGGGGTACTCCTTGCCCTTACGCCACTGCCCACCGACCAGCGGGGTCTTGTAGACGTTCTCCACGATGTGGCAGGGACCGGTCTTGAACGGAGGTCCCGCCGGCTCTACCGGAGCCGTGAAGTCGATCAAGCCACCGATGGTCTCCAGCTTCGTGGTCTTGATAGCGGCCATGATGGCCTCTTTGTCATCGGGATTGGTGGCCCGCTTCAACGTATCGACCGCCATCTCGAAAACGATGAAGTGCAGAAGCGGCTGAGTCCATTGGCCGTTGCCGCGCTTCGTATACTCGGCGGCGAATTCAGCGCAGGTCTCACCCAACAAAGCCGACTTGAACGGATGCGCAGGTGTCCACCACACCTCGGTGGTCAGGCCAGCGCCGATGTCACCCAACGCCTCCAAAGCGCCTGGGAAGAGCAGGGCCTTGGCGTAGCTACCGATCTTCGGCTTCCAACCCTGCTGGGCTGCCTGCTTCCAGAAGTTGGTGAAGTCCGGCGGGATGAACACACCCATGCCGATCTCGCAGCCCTCGCGCTTGAAAAGAGCGAGTTGCGACGTGAAGTCCTCGGTCAAAGGCTGGAACAGACCCGGATCGAAGGCCTGGTAGCCATTGGGTTCCCAGACCGGCTGCCAACCCGCCTGCCAGGGGATGCCGTCCGAGTCGTTCGGGAACATGGCGGCGACCTTCTTGTTGTTGGGCACCTGGCTCCACATGTCCAGGAAGTTCGCCTGCACGTCCTCCAAGCCCCAGAAGGTGTGGTAGCACCACTTGAAGGTTGCGGTAAGGTCACCAGCACCCAGGCCAGCGACGTAGGGCTGCCACGGGCAGTCGTTGGTGATGCAGGGCGTTTCGAGCGTCTCGGCCTGAGCCGCTACCGGCACGCAGGTGTCGGGAGTGGAAGCAGCAGTTATGATGTCGACCTTGTCGTTCTGGATGAGGTCGCCTGCCACCTGCGAAGCACGCTGCGGGTCGGACTGGCTGTCCTGCACCAGGATCTCGACCGGGTGCTTCTTCCCATCACCGCAGATGATGCCATCCCCGATGGCTTCCTTGGCGCGCTCGACACAGTACTTGTCCGGAACGCCGAAGAGAGCAATACCACCTGTTAGCGGCGTCACAAAGCCGATCTTGATCTTGCGGCCCACCTCGGGCCCAGTGGTCACACTGGTCGTAGGGCCGGCTGTGGTCGTCGTCGCTCCGGTCGTGGGAGGCGCGGTCGTGGTCGTCTCCTCCTCCTTGCAAGCGGCAAGAACGCCACCCATGCCGGCGCTTACACCGATTGCGGCCCCGGCTACGCCAGCAATCTTGAGAAACTCTCGACGGCTAAGCGCATTGTCTTTCTCCGTCATGTTCTCCCCTCCTAACTCGTGAAACAGTCAAGAACCAACCATGACCACTAGTCGTTCTGCCCGATCCCCCCTTTCAGGTAGGCCTGTAACAGCAACCCTTGCTCATACAGTATACGACGAGTACGCAGCGCTGGCACGTCCCGTTTGGAATACCGTTCTTCATCCACCTCGACTAGTCCAAAGGCAAGCTGAAGAAATCCCTGGGATTCTGATAGCAGACCTTGTCGATAGTAGCCCTGTCGAGTCCAAACAGCTTCATGGCCAGCATGACCCGGGGGACCATGAAATAGTCGTTGCCCTCTCCCCCCAGTTCCGAGTTGATGATTATCTTGTCGCGCTTATCGGGATTCTCGATAACGTAGCGGGCAGCCGGTTCGGGAGGCATCTTGTCCCAGCACACCGACAGACCGATCATCCCGCCGGTGGCGGCGCGCCAATCCAGAGTAGCCTCGGCCGCATGGTCGAACACACAGCGCTCGACCGGGAAGCCCTCCTCATTGATGATCGCGAGCACCTGCGGCAGGACCTGCTCTCCCTGGGGAGCGAGGCGAATCGGAGTATGAAGGATCACCGGCTTGTTGAATTCCTTGGCCAGGCGAAGGTGCTCGCGGAAGAGATCGGCCTCAAACGCGGTGCCAGTATCCATACCGATCTCACCCATAGCCACTACCCGCTCCTCCTTGAGTAGCTCAGGCAAACGGCTCAGACACTTCTCGGCATCGGCCCGGTTCACGCCGAAGAAGGGCACGGAAAGACTGACGAACAGTTCGAAACCTAGGGTCTTAGCCGTAGTGCTCTCCATGCCCAAGAAGCGCTCCCACATAAGGAGCACCGTATCGGCATCCTTGTTGCCCAGGAACATATGGGGACTGGGCACTATGGCTGCCTCCATGCCCATCATCACCAGCTTCTGAAGCTGCTTGTCTTCGATCATGTCGGTGTGTAGATGGGCGTCTATGAACCGCATTTCCTCTCCTTCTCTTTGCAGGAGAAGCCGGGACTGACGGTGTCCCTGCTCTCCCCGTCGCCGACCGAATCCAGACAGGCCGGCTGGGGCCTACTACCCAAGCGTAGGCCCCAGCCCCAGTTAAAAACCTCTTAGCACCTACTTGCCAGAGAGACCGCCAGGATCAACCGACTCACACCTTCCACATGGGGATATCGCCAACGTTCATGTCCTTCTCGGTCACATCCACCGGTCCCAGTTTCTCCGGCAGGTACCCCGGCTTCTCGATCAGGAGGGTGTAATACCCATCCTTAAGGTCGCGCAGCCAGAAGTCCCCGTAACTGTCGGTGGTGGCGGTGACGTTCTCGCCCGTCTCGGTGTTGGTCGCGGTGACGGTCACTCCCTCCAAGCACTCATCCGCTTCCTTGTCGTACACGGCACCGGCAATGAACTTCTTGGGCAGGCCGATGTAGAACACCCGCGGCTTCACCGGCAAGTCGGGCCGAAGAGGCTCCGCCTTGGCCAGCAGCTCCTTGATCTTGGGATCGTCCTCGTCGCCGAAGGTGAAGGCGCCCGTCGGACAAGCATCCACGCAGCGCGGTTCGCTCCAGCCATCGTCCAGGAGATGAGCGCAGAAAGTGCACTTCTGGGCGATGTTGAGCGAGTCGTTGAAGTAGATCACGTTTTCGAAGGGGCAGGCGGCGATGCACATCTTGTTGCCACGGCACTTGTTGGGGTCGATGATGACGATCCCGTCCTCGCGCTTGTAAATAGCGTTCGCCTTGCACGCCTCGATGCAAGGTGCCTCGTCGCAGTGCTGACAGATGCTGTGCTCGTAAGTGACCTTCACCTTCGGCACCTGGCCCCGCACGTTGTCATACACCTTGTTCCAGAACTGGCCGGTATCGGGCTGCGGCTTCGCATAAGGCGACCAGTCGTTGGCAACATGCTCGTCCTTACAGGCGATCTGGCAGTTGTAGCAGCCATTGCAGATGTCGTAGTTGATGATCAGGACCTTGCCCATCATTCACCTCCCATGATGCAGGCCTCTAGACCAGGACCCGCACAGGGATGGAACGGCCTCTTGAAGGCTTCGGGGTACTTGGCTTTGAGGGCCTCGAGATCGGTCTTCTCCACTTCCACCAAGAAACCGCTCACGGCATGGCCGACAGCGTTCTTCGACGTGGTGTTGCGCGGCACGATGGTGTTTATCGCTCCCCCACGGTCGATGACTCCCGGCTCGATCGGGTCCCACTTGGCACCGTGATCGATATAGACGACACCTGGCATGATCCGCTCGGTGACGTAAGCACCGGCCAACACCGTACCACGGTCATTGTAGATGGATATTATGTCGCCGCTCTTGATGCCACGTTCAGCTGCCGTGGTGGGATGCAGCCAGCAGGGATGGTACTGGTAGCCGTCGGGACCGGTTATCTTGCAGGTCGGAATCTCCCGCAGCCAGGTGATGTCCTCGTGCTGGGAGTGCACGCTCCAGCGCGGATGGTTGGAGACGACCAGCAGCGGGTACTTCTTGGCCCGCTCGGTGCCCAGAGTCTCCTCATGGCTGGGACCCTTGGGGATCCACTTGGGTACTGGCGGCCGCTCAGGATCGTCGGGGAAGTGTTCCTTGAGACCCGTGGACTCGAACTCCAGCTTCCCGGTCGGCGTGCTCAACGGGTACTTCTCCGGATCCTTGTAGAAGAGCTCGAAGCCGGCGGGTTCGTTCTCCCAGCCGTCCGCTGTGGGAATGACCAAGTAGCCCTTCTCGTTCAGCTCTTCCCAACTGATCAGGTCCGCGCAACGAGAAGTCTCATAACCGTACTTGATCAACTCGGGGATGGTCTTCCCACCGGTGTACTCTTCCAGCAGGCCAAGACGCTCGGCCAGCATGCAGACGATCTCGTAGTCGCTGTATGACTCACCCAGCGGCTCAATGCACTTGCGCTCAGGGAACAGCACGTTGTACTGACCGCTGAAGATGTCTGCCCCGATGTCGTCTTCTTCCAGCTTGGTGTTCACCGGCAGGATGATATCGGCCAGCAGGGCATCGTTCTCGAGCCAAGGATGCTGACACCACATGAACTCGATGCTGGGATGCTGCATGGCCCGCACGTAATCGTTCCCCGAGTTCCAGCACGTGATCCACGAGGGCGAGTCAGTCCACACCGCATGGATACGAGAGCAGCCGGGGGCGGGGTAGACCCGCTTGACGAACTGGTCCTCGCGCGGAGCCGTCTCGGACTCGCACCCGTACCATTCGGCATAGCCTTCGAGAATGGCTTTGGGAACGTAGGTCTTGGGCAGAGACGGGTAGTTGGTGTCAGACGGATGGCCACCAGTGTAAGCGGTACGCAGGTTGGGGACCCGCAGGGGTTTGGGCTGAGCATACTGATCGGGGAAGTCGAAAAGACCCCATTCGATCATCTTGACCTGGTTCACCCCCGGCTTACCCAGCCCCTGCATGGCCAAGCAGATGCCCTGCAGACGGGCAGGCTCGGTGGCATACGGACCCCGGATACCGGGACCGCCGTTGCCGATGACCACGCTGGTGCGCTTGGAGGCCCACTCCTTGGCCAGAGCTCGGATGACCCGTGCCGGCACTCCGCAGATCTGAGAAGCCCATTCCGGAGTCTTGGGAACACCGTCCTCTTCACCCATGACGTAAGCTTCGTAAGCCTCGACTCCCACGGCATGGGTTTTCAGGTATTCCTTGTCGTAAGTCCCATCCTTGAACCAAACATAGGTGATGGCCAAGTACATGGCGGCGTCAGTGTTGGGCAAGATGGGAATCCAGCGGTCGGCATGTACTGCTGCAGCGTAGTTGAGATCCGGGCAGATGTAGATCTGCTTGATGCCCAGTTCGCTGTACCAGTAGCTGAGACGGCTCGGTAGCTGACCTTGCCAACCCCAGGGCGTGGTCTCCTGGTCGCAGCCCCAGAAGAGAAGCAACTCGCAATTCTTGGCCACGTCGTAGAGTAGGTTGCTCTGCTTGCCCTGCCCCACGGGTTCACAGCCCCAGAAATGCTTGCTGCCCCACCACCAGCCTTCCCAGCTGTCCGGCTGACGGATCTGGAGGGTGTAACCGCCCCAGAGGCGCAGCAACTTGCGCCCGGCACCGTGACAGGCTTGGACCACCTTGTTCTCGCCGTGCTGGTCGCACTGGTAGAGCAACGCAGTGGGTCCGTAGGTCTCCTTGATGCGGTTCATCTCGCTGACGATGATGTCAAGGGCCTCATCCCAGGAGATGCGCACGTACCTGCTCTTGCCGCGGTTCTGGGTGTTGCGGCCACCAGGGCCAGTGGAACCGGGAGCCCCGCTCGGATCCCAGTCCACCCTCTTGAGCGGGTAGAGAACGCGAGCGGGAGAGTACACCCGCTTCTTGTACGCGATGGAGTACGGCGGCAGAAGAGTCTTCATACTGGGCTCGAAGACCTTGCCCCGCACCTCCATCTTCCACGGGTTCATGTGTTTCTGCGGATCGTATTTCCAGTCGTAATGTAGCGGGCGTATGCGGATGATCTTGCCGTCCTTGACGTCGACCATGGACGCGTTCGACCCGTTCTCGGGGACCCCGCAGAAGCTGATATCCCTGATCAGGGTCTTCTCGCCCGACTTTCCGTGAGGTGCTCGGTCTTCTGCCATCCTACCTCCTTTGCGCCTACTATTCCGCTTTGCGGAATAGCTATTCCGTTATTTGGAGTACTTCTACTATGGCACGAAGCAGACGCAAAAGTCAATCCCTACTTGCAGCCCCGCCCCCGAATATCACCGTCATGTCCGCTGCAGCTTTCTTCACAGCCAGAGTGTTCCTCTCCCGTGCCTCTGGGCCGAAGCGGTCAGAAGGAGCCACAATCGTCAGGACCGCCCTCACCTGCCCTTCCGGTCCATACACGGGCGCAGATACCGCGCACACTCCCAGGTCCTGCTCCTCGAGGTCGTAGGCAACACCCTCGGCAGCCGCCCGCTCCAGCATGGCCTCCAGCTCTCCGGGGTCGGTCGTGGTATAGGGAGTGAGTTTCAACTGGGGCTCCCGCAGGAGACGGGCCCGTTCCTCTTTGGGCCGGGTAGCCGCCCACATCCGCACTGCTGAATTCGCCATGTTGCGGAGAGTGCGACCTATGGGCAGATTAGGCTTGAAAGGATGCGAGGTAGCGACCTGGTCGACCACCACCGCCCCTTGAGCACTCAGCACAGTGAGCTCTACCGTTTCCCCGGTGGTCCGCGCCAGTTCCTCCAGGAAGGGATGGGTGGAGCGGGCGAAACCCACATACGATAGCGCCAGGTATGCCCCGGGGATCATCGCTCGTCCCAAGTGATAACGCTCCGTCTGCGGATCATAGACCACGAACTCTTTGAGCTCCAAAGTCCGCAGCATGCGGTAGGCTGTGGTCCGCGAGATGCCAGTCCGGGCACAGATCTGCTGGAGACTCCACTCCGGATGCTCCACATCGAAAAGAGCCAGAATGGTAAGTCCCCGCGCCAGCGACTGGACATATAGATCGCTGTCCTCGTCCCCGCGCCCGCCGGCCCGCGACCTAGGTCTACCACCCGCTCGAGCCATAGGAACCTTTCTCTCCCTCTTCTTCGGTATGCGCCGCTGGCAGGCTGCCGCCTTAACCAGTGTGCGCCTTTATCAGTGTAGCCCCTTGCCCGACCACTGCAACGGATGCCTGAGCCGATGAACCGCAGGCCCAGCAGCTCGGAGCCCGCACGGGGCTCCGCCCGGTGTTTGCGGGGCGGGGCCCGTCAGAAGATGGGCCCCGCCCCGCACAGTGCGTGTTTCCGTCCGCTGGGGTCCGGTCAGGCCTTCTCCAGCAGGATCAGTCCGAGGTTCAGGCTCTCCGCCAGGGTGACCGCCTTGGTCACCGGCTTGTAGCCAGCGGCTTCGATGGTCACCTCGTACTCACCGCCCGGCTCCAGATGGTCGACGATGAACTCGCCATAATTGTTGGTCTCTCCGGTGCCGACCACGGCGCCTCCTGCGGACACGGTGATCTTGGCGCCTTCCGCCACCTCGTCGGTGTCAGCGTAAGCGACACTGCCAGAAGCGAACACCTTGTCCCAGCGATGGAGGTTCTTGTACCAGACGCGAGGTTTCGTTCCCAGCTCGGCCTTGTAGGCCCGCAGGCCCTCGGCTGCGGCCATGGCCGCCATCTCGGCGTCCTCGGCCATCACCAGCTTGATGGCGCCAGTCGGGCAGACCTGCGAACAGCGGGTCTCAGTCCAGCCGTCCTCCAAGAGATGCACGCAACCGGTGCACTTCTGGGCCACCTGGGCTTCCTCGTTCCAATAGATGGCGCCATAGGGGCAGGTATCGACGATCTCCGGACGCCCTTTGGCCTTGACCGGGTCGATGATCACCAGCCCGTCTTCCCGCTTGTAGACGGCGCCGTCCGCGGTGACGCAGGGAGCGTCGTCGCAGTGCATGCAGGGGAGCGGCAGATAGCCGGTCTGCACGATCGGGTACTGGCCGCGCTCCTTGCGCTCAATGTTCATCCACCGGTGGCCAGACCAGGGCTGGGCGACAGAGTAAGGGAGGAAGTCGTTGCCGACAAACTCGTCCTTATCCGCCAGGAAGCAGTCGTTGCAGTCGTGGCAGCGGGCGATGTCGATCACGAGATTCCACTTCTTCATTTGCTCTTACCCTCCCATTTCTCCACCTGGATGAGGCAGGAGTTGTTAGCCATCCCGGTGGACGTCGGTGTGATGTAGCGACTCGGCGCGAGAATATTGACACATCCAGAGGTGTCCGGCGAGTAGCCCGGCTCGCCCAGGGGCAGGTAGTCGGCGCAGGACTCGTAGGCGTGGACAGTGCCGGGACGTACTCGTTCCGTGACCAACGCCGCCAGAATCACTTCGCCGCGGTCGTTGTAGGCGCGGATGAGGTCTCCGGTCTTGATGCCCCGAGCCTCGGCATCCTTGCTGTTGATGCGCATGACCCAGTAGCGGTGCCCGTTCACGAGCATCCGGTGGTCTTTGACCTCGTTCAGCCAGCTCTCCTTGGAGTCACCCATGGTGTGGAAGCTGAACCGCGGATGCGGCGACACCATCTGCAGCGGATACTTGCTGTAAGCCGGGCTGCGATGGCCTTCCCACGAGGGGATGTACTGCGGACCCATGACCGGCCGCTCGGGGTCGACATTCCCGCCTTCCTCGAAGCGGCGCAGGCTGCTCGACACGAACTCGATCTTGCCTGTGGAGGTCTGCAGGCCCTTGAGACCCACGGTGTCGGCCGGATGCGGACCCCAGTCAGGAGTGTCCTTGACTCGCCCTTCGGCGAACCAGCGCATGGCCGGCGTGGACTTGTGGTCCTTCGGGAAGGGCACGACCACATAACCCTTCTTCTCGAACTCTTCCCAAGAGATGATCTTGGGCAGATCGGTGGCGTGGAAGTAGTCCTTGACCCACTGGTACTCGTCCTTCCCGCCCATAGTGAAGATCTCGCCTATGCCTAGCCGTTCCGCGAACATCCGGAAGATGTCGTAGTCCGACTTCGACTGGCCCAGCGGCTCTATGCACTTCTTCTGGAGAGTGATGATGCGGTAGTTGCACTGGGTGGCCGTGTGGGGGATGTACCCAGAGCAGTTGGCGAACTCGCTGATGTCCCACCGCTCGAAGTTGGTGCAGGCAGGAAGGATGATGTCGGCGAAGCGGGCCTCGCCTTCGAACCAGATGGACTGGTTCACCACCATGTCGATCTTGCCCTCGCGGTAGGCCCGCACGTAGCGGTTGGTTTCGGTCATGGTCCCGAAGAAGGAGCCGCCATACCGCCAGTACATCCGCACGTGCGGATAGCCAGGCGCAGGATATTCGTACTTCTGTAGCTGCGACTCTATGGATGAACCGCAGAAGCCTTTCCCATGCCAATACACCTTCTGGTGCATCATGGCCTCAGGGATGTTGAGCCGTGGCACTGTCTGACCCTCAGTCGAATGGTGGGCCGTCCTCGTAGCGCCCCTAGTGTTCGCGAACATGCGGTACACGAACTCGTAGCCTGCCGCCGAGTTATCGACATCACCTGAGATACCGCCTTCCGCATAACCCGGGAAGAAGAACTGCTCATCACATGGCGCGCCCTGAGAGGTACCCCAAATGTTGATACCGGGTTTTCCGTAGCCCTGCATGGCGGCAAGCGCGATCATGGTGCGAGCCCACTCATTCCCCGTAGCCGAACGGCAAGCACCGCCCCAGCCGCCGAGGCCACCCGCCGCCAGCATGGTCTTCTTGCTGCCCCATTCGCGAGCCAGAGCGCGGGTCTCCCGAGCCGGTATCCCCG
>CAKZRW010000104.1 GCA_937148845.1 uncultured Actinomycetes bacterium
TTACTCGGCCAAGCCGCAGTGGACTACGCCGTGGCACCGGGTTCCCTGGCGTCGCGCCTCAGCGAACCGGTAGAGCCGGGCTCGATCACCGTGCGCGTGCGGAACGAGGAGCACGACCGGGTCACGCTCATCCTTGCTGACGATGGCCTTGGCGGACTCCTGGCTCCGCCCGGGGACGCGGCCCTTTTCTTCGCGCGTCTCGCTGCGGAACTGGCATCCGGCCCGGTGACGGACCTCGTAGTCGCGCCTCCCGTCACCTTTGAGCTGCCGCCGGCCGCATTCCTTGAGCAGGTGTACCGCGAACTGCTGGCCTCGTCGTGGCTTTCAACGGTCACTGTGGCCGACCTGCTCCGGGTCCATTCTCCGGCGAGTCGTCCGCTACTGCTGAAAGGAGGTGCCTCGGAATCCCAGCCGGGCTACCTGGAGGAATCGCTGCTGGCGGCAGTGGGTTCTGCAGGCGCCGCGGTCGCACAGCTCTCAGCCATCGCCGACGCCACCCGTCTTCCGGTGGAAAGGTCGCGTCGCCTGCTGTACCTGGCTGAAAGCCGCTTCTGGTATCGGGCGGGGGCTGGCTTGGAGCAAGCGAATATGGGCCTTCTGTACGCTACTGGGGCCGAAAGCCTTGCCAGGGCTGAGCTTGCCAAAGTCGTTTTCAAGAAGCTAGATTCGGACTGGTTCTGGGGACGTCAAGGGACGTTGCCGATTTTGGTAGAAAACAAGGCTGATTACCCCGTCACTGTCGGAGTCCACGTGTCGGGCGACGGACTTCGCCTCGCCATCGAGAGCACAAAGGCCGGCGATCCTTCGGGGGTAAAGGGGCTGACCCCAGTCCGGGAGGAGCCGGCCCCAGACCTTAGTGGATCGACTGCGGTGACGGGTGAGCTGACCCAAGTCGTGGAGTTGGTACCTGGTACGACTACGATAAACGTACGGGTCTCAGCGACAGGTGGTCTGCACGGGATGAAGGCCCGACTTACCACCGGTACCGCACCTGACGCGGTGGCATTAGCCGAGGCGGCGACTAGTGTGGGCTTCATTACCTTGTCATGGCTTGCCCGGTGGGTGGGGCTCGCCCTTGGCCTTATCGTCGTAGGTCTGACCGCCCTCGTGCTGCTGCGGCGAAGGAAGGGGAGAAAGGCCGCAACCTCTTAGCGTCCCGTTCGTTCAATCTCTGATAAGAGATAGCTACGGCTGAAGAAGCCAGGACGGCAGGAGCAGGGAGGTGCGGGGTGAAGACGATCCTGTTATCGCTGGTCCTGTTTGCGCTCGTAGGCTTCCTGGTAGCGGACGGAGTCGAGATGTACAAAGCTCACCGGGAAGCGGTGCGGCAGGCCGAGGCCGTGGCTCAACAGGCTGCGCAGGTCTTCCTTGCCACCAACGGGAGCGAAAACGCCAGCGAGCGTGTGGCCCAGGCTGTGGCGGCCGAGGCCGGGGTGGAGTTGCTCGACCTGAGCTATCACCGTGGCACCACCCGTTGGGTCGAGGCCACCGTCCGCGCGGAAAGCGAAAGCCGCTTCCTACGCCGTTTACCTTTCCTCAGAGACTTCCTCGACTGGGAGGCCACCGCGGTCGTGCATTTCTAGCGCCCGGAGGCCAGTCCTTGCGGCTGAGCGGCCACGGACGTCAGCTAGGGGGCCAGGCACCCTCCGTCGCCTCTTTGCTCGATGGGGACGTAATCCCTTTCCGTCGGTCCCATGTATATCTGGCGAGGACGGTAGAGCGCACTCTGACTATCGCGCACTTCCTTCCAGTTGGCTATCCAGCCCGGCATGCGGCCCATGGCGAAGATGACCGTGAACATGTTGACCGGAATGCCGATGGCGCGCAGGATGACCCCTGAGTAGAAGTCCACGTTAGGGTATAGACGACGTTCGCGGAAGTAAGGATCGTTCAAAGCGATATCTTCGAGCCGCTTGGCGATCTCCAGCAGGGGGTCCACCCTCTTGAGCCGGGCCAGGAGCTGGTCAGCCCGTTCCTTGAGCAGGGTCGCTCGAGGGTCGTAGGTCTTGTACACGCGGTGTCCGAAACCCATCAGGCGGAGGGAGGAGTCCTTGTCCTTTACGCGGGCCACATAGTCGGCCGGGTCGATGTTGTTGTCATGAATGTACTGGAGCATCTCTACCACAGCAGCGTTGGCCCCGCCGTGAAGCGGACCCCATAAGGCACATACTCCGGCGGCGCAGCTCGCAAACATGTTGGCTCCCGAAGAAGCCACCATGCGCACAGTGCTGGTGGAGCAGTTCTGCTCGTGGTCGGCATGGAGGATGAGGATGAGTTGCAGGGCATCCACCACGTCAGGCTCCGGCTCGTAGTCAGCGAAGGGGATAGAGAACATCATGTGAAGGAAGTTGCTGCAATAGTCGAGATGCGGCTTGGGGTAGATGATGGGTTGCCCGATGGAGGTCTTGTAGCTTGCGGCGGCGATGGTCCGCAGCCGACTGATGAGCCGGGCAGCCGCGGCCTGGAAGATGGCCGGTCCCTCCATCTCCATAAGGTCAGGCTCATAGCAGCTCATCGCGTTGATCATGGCCGAAAGGATGGCCATAGGGTGACCGGTGGCGGGAAAGCCGTCGAAGTGGTGATAGAGACCCTCATGGATCATCTCATACTTGGTGAACAACGCGCTCCAACACTTGAGCTGCTCCCGGGTCGGGAGCTCTCCGTAGATAAGAAGCCAGCAGGTCTCGACAAAGGTGCTGTGCTTGGCAAGCTGCTCTATGGGGATACCCCGGTAACGAAGAACACCCTTCTCTCCGTCCACGAAGGTGATGGCCGACTGGCAGGAGCCCGTGTTGACATACCCCTCGTCGAGCGTGATGCAGCCTGCGAGCTCGCGCAGACGGGACACATCTATGGCTCTTTCTCCTGCGGTGCCCTTCACTATCGGCAGCCGATGCTCAGCACCATCCAGAATCAGTGTGGCAGTCTCCGACATATTCCCTTTCCCTCCCTCTGGACCCGGGCAGGCGACCAACGCCTTCTTATTAATCACTGCAGACGAGCGATCCCAGTCGCTCGGTCAGGAGCATGTTCTCACGGTAGTCAACAGGGCAATCGATCACGGTGACTCCCCGCCGGGCAAGCGCTGTCTGCAAGACCGGAAGAAGTCGGTCGGCACTATCGACGCGCTCCCCTTCGGCCCCTAGGCTGCGCGCATAAAGAACGAAGTCGGGGTTCCCGAAGTCTACACAACTGGTGCGTCCCACTGCACAGAGCTGTTTCCACCCGATAAGGCCATAGGAGTTGTCGCTCCAGATCAGTACCACCAGGTTGAGTCCCAGCCGCACGGCGGTCTCCAGTTCTTGGGAGTTCATGAGGAAACCGCCATCGCCGGTGACCGCTACCACCTTACGTTCGGGATACGTCAGGGCGGCGGCTACTGCTCCAGGGACGGCAACACCCATGGCGGCGAAACCGTTGGAGATGATGCAGGTGTTGGCCTGCTCGGCCTGGTAGAGTCGGGCCAGCCAGAGCTTGTGGGCGCCCACGTCGCTGATAATGAGGTCCTCGGGGCCCAGGGCCCGTCTCAAGTCACTGATGATCTTCTGGGGCTTCACTGGGAAGCTTCGGTCTTCCGCGTGCGACCACAACTCTTCTGCGAAGGCTCGTCTAGCCGAAGCGGACGTCCACCGGGGTTTGCGGTCACAGAGTCGGCCCAGCGCGTCTAGCGCCGGTCCGATCTGCCCGATGACCTCGCAGTCGACGGCGTAGTATTCGTCGACCTCGGCCGGAGTCGCATGCAGATGGATGAGTCGCTGCCCAGGTTGCCGCCATTGCTGTGGATGGTACTCGATCATGTCAAAACCCACGCAGAGCACGAGGTCGGCATCCTTGAAACCGCAGTAGGTGTAGTCACTGGCCTGCAGTCCGGCGGTGCCCCAACTCAGAGGATGGGAGGCCGGTATGACCCCCTTAGCCATGAAGGTCGTCACCACGGGCAGGTTGACCCTTTCGGCAAAGGCATTGAGCTGGGCGCCGGCGCGCGTGCGGACCGCACCGTGACCGGCCATAAGGAGGGGTGAGCTGGCTTGATCAAGGAGAGCCGCGGCCTCCTCGAGAGCATGCGGGTCGGGGACAGGGTCCACGTGGTCAAGTCGGGCCAGCGGGTCGGTTCCCTCAGTGGGCAGCTCAGCCACATCCTGGGGAAACTCTACAAAGCAAGCCCCGGGAGGCTCGGACTCGGCCAGGCTGAAAGCCTTGCGGACTATCTCCGGCACGGTCCGGGGAGAACTGACGCGGACCCCGAACTTCACTACAGGTTCGAACAGACGAACTAGGTCGATCACTTGGTGGCTCTGCTTATGGAGGCGCGCGGTGGGGGCTTGTCCCGCGATGGCGAGGAGAGGGGCCATATCCAGGCTGGCGTCGGCTACCCCTGTGACCAGGTTGGTCGCTCCCGGTCCGAGGGTGGAAAGGCAGACGCCGGCTCGCCCGGTCAGCCTTCCGTAGACATCGGCCATGAAAGCGGCTCCCTGCTCATGGCGGGTGGTGATGAAGGTCAGGCTGCTGGAGGCGATGGCGTCTACGAGGGGTAACGCTTCTTCTCCCGGTAGGCCGAAAACGTACCGTACGCCCTCGTTCTCGAGGCAGCGGACGAACAGCTCAGCGGCTTTCAAACACTCCACCTCCCAAGTCGTCGGAAAAGGCTTCGCCGCGAAGGGGTGTCGATGGACTGCTGTGTTGAGATGGTTGACCGCGGTACCGACCCCAAAAGGAGATACCCACAAGGCGACTCTCCTTATCCCGCTGCATCTTGCTATCCTATCCGCGCTTGCAGTGTAGTGTGCACCTAAGCTCTGCACAGAGCAAGAGACTCCCGGAAAAGGGGCCGCGCGCGGTAGGGGGGACCGCGCGCGGAGGGGAAGTGCGTGACACACAGGTCACAGCTTTCACGCCGGACTCGAGGAGGCCAGGGGGCGGAGCCTCCCCGGGGCGTTCGCTGCCTATAAAATATAGAATCTAGATTCTACTGTCAAGCCCTTTTGCATAAAGTTCTTCTCCTGCTAGAATCACAGCGTGACACAAACCGTCCAACACGCCCAGCACATAGTCAAAGAGCCTTGCCAGAAGCGCAGCCGCGATTCGCAGGAGCGCATCCTCAAGGCCGCCGAAGCTCTTATCCGCAGCAAAGGTTTCGAGGCTCTCACCACCGCAGAGGTAGTAAGAAAATCCAAGACCTCCATCGGCACCCTTTACGCGCGGTTCAGCGACAAGACCGCTCTGCTCCACGCGGTACAGAACCGGGTGCAAGAACGGGAAGAAACCTGCATCCGCCGTCAGATGGCCAAGGTGGACTGGGACGCGCTGACCTTGGAAGAGTGTGTGCGTCGCCTGGTCGAGATAAAGCAGATCGCTACCAAGGACAATCATCGTCTTTTCGAGGCCTTTGTAGTCCACGGGGCTACGGACCCGGTCCTGCGGGCCCAGGGTTACCAACACAAGGCCGTGATCGAAGACCTGGAGGTGGAGAAACTCATGCGTCATGCGGCCGAGTTCGGGCATGCTGACCCGGAAACCGCTGCACGCGTGGCGTCTCGCTTGGCTCAGGCAGCTCAAGAAGAGTATGTCCAGCGCTCACTGTCAGGGGTGTCCTTTCCGCCCAATGCTCCTCCGGACCTTCTCCTGGGGAAACTGGCGGACGTGATCATCGCCTATCTCAAGACCCCTCCGGTCTCGGCTGACCTGGCGGAACCAGGCCAAGCGTCCCCAGAGAGCGAGGGCGAAGCAGTCGCTGGTTAGGGCCGGCGGCAGTGCTACACTGCCCTTGCGATGGAACGGTGGCATTACCATGCTTTGCAGGAGGCCATAGACTCCAGCACTCTGCTGGTCCAAGGCAATCGAGCTTGCGCCTTGGGCGCTCTTGACGCAGGTGTGCGCTTCTTCGCCGGCTATCCCATCACCCCGAGCTCGGAGATCATGGAGACCATGGCTTATGAGCTGCCTCGGGTGGGGGGCGTGTTCTTGCAGATGGAGGATGAGATCGCTTCCATCTGCGCCTGTATCGGCGCGGCCCTCACAGGGACTTTGGCCATGACCGCCACCTCCGGTCCGGGGTTCTCTTTGATGCAGGAGGCCATCGGTTATGCCACCATGGTCGAGGCTCCTCTCGTGATCGTGAACGTCATGCGGGTGGGGCCATCCACGGGGCGTCCCACCGCCCCCTCGCAAGGTGACGTGATGCAGGCACGCTGGGGTACGCACGGTGATCATCCGGCCGTGGTGTTGGCGGCCTCGAACGTGGCGGACATGTACCGGTTAACCATGGCTGCAGTGCGCTTCGCCCAGCGTTTCCGCACCCCGGCGATCCTTCTTGCCGATGAGGTGGTCGGCCACATGCGGGAGAGTTTCTCGACCGAGCTTATAGGCCGCTACCGGCTGACCAGCGGGGACTTCGATTTCACGCCGTCCTATGTCCATCCCGAGATGGTCCGAGAAGTGCACCCGCCGCATGTCCTTGGCTCTAAGACGCACCCTCATGTGACCGGTCTGATGCATGACGAGACCGGTTTCCCCACGGACGACCCGGCGAAGAGCGACCAATTCTTGCGGCAGCTCCACGACAAGATAGGCAATCATCGTGACGAGCTCTGCCTGTATGACGTGAAGAACGAGGGCAAGGGCCGCGTTTGCATCGTGGCCTATGGCTCCTGCGCCCGTAGTGCCCGGGCGGCCCTGCGCTTGGCCGAGCAGGAAGGTCTACCGGTCGAAGTCCTTCATCTCTACACTCTCTTCCCTCTGCCGGTGGAGATAATCCAGGAAGTGGCCCGGCGGGTCGAGTTCATGCTGGTTCCTGAGCTCAACCTTGGCCAATATGCGCGAGAGATCCGCAAAATGGCCGAGAACTGGACGACTGTCATCAGCATGGGCAAGGTGGACGGCACTCTCCTGACCCCCCGGGAGATAGTCGACCGGGTGGCTGAGCTTATAGGGAAGTACGAGAGCGTATAGCCTTGCGCGAGATGAGCGAGCGACTTGCCATCGAGGAACTGCTGCACGCCGAGCATCTACCCCATCTCTGGTGCCCGGGGTGCGGTATAGGCATGGTGACCGGGGCGTTCTTGCGGGCGGTTCTAGCTCTGGGCCTCAGACGGGAAGAGACCGTCGTAGTGGGGGGCATAGGTTGCTCCAGCCGCGCCGTCGGGTATATCGATGTGGGCACTGTACACGCTATCCACGGACGCGCACTTGCTTTTGCCACCGGCATAAAGATGGCTCGCCCAGAATTCACGGTAGTGGTCATCACCGGGGATGGCGACGGCGCCGCCATCGGCGGCAATCATCTGATCCACGCCTGTCGTCGCAATATCGATCTCACCTGCATCCTGTTCAACAATCGGGTGTACGGCATGACGGGGGGCCAGCTTTCGCCGACCATGGAGGCCGGCCGGCGAGCCTCCACTGCGCCGTATGGACAGACAGAACCCGCTTTTGACCTGTGTGAATTGGCAAGAGCAGCGGGCGCGACCTTCGTGGCCCGGGGCATCGCCGCCGAAGTCCGGGCTTTGGAGAAGATGATCAGGCAGGGGATCGAACATCGCGGGTTCTCCTTCATAGAGGCCCTAGTCCCCTGCCCCACCGAGTATGGGCGGCGCAATCCGCCCGCCGGCGCAGTGGATATGCTGCTGAGCGATAAAGCTCGGGCGGTCTCGGTCTCCGAGGCCGCGGCTATGAGCCAACAGGAACTCCAGGGCAAGATCGTAACCGGCATCCTCCACCACGATTCGGATAAGTCTGAGTTCCAGGCTGGCTATGCTGAGCTGGTGGCTCGGGTTCAGGGGAACCGGGGGACCCTTGGTGGCAACTAGAGTTGGTCGAGAAGATCCGGCCGTGAGTGGACCGGGTGGCCGGGAAGCAAGCAGCGCCACGGCGGAGTCGGCGGCGCGGAGGGGCTCGGGCCTCTTGGCCCAGCGCAGCTTCTTGGAAGTACGTTTCGGGGGCAGCGGCGGTCAGGGTGTCATCCTTATGGGTGTGATCTTGGCCATGGCGGCCGCCCGTGACCACCGCTATGTCGTGCAGACGCAATCTTACGGGCCCGAAGCTCGGGGAGGCTACAGCCGGAGCGACGTCATCATCTCCGACAGTCAGATAGACTATCCCGAGTTGCAGGGTATCGATCTGCTGGTAGTGCTGTCGCAGGCCGCCGCGGACCACTATGTCGGATTGTTGCGAGCGACCGGGGTGTTCGTGTTCGACGCGGAGAGGGTAGCCAGCCCCCCTCGGTTCCGGGGACCAAGCTACGGGGTTCCCTTCGTGCGCCTGGCTGTGGAGGAGACGGGAAGGGAGCAGGTGGCCAACGTGCTCACTCTGGGAGCAGTGGTGGCCTTGACCGGTGTAGTGAGCGCACAGTCGCTGCGACAGGCCGTAGCGGATGTCGTCCCCAAGGGTACGGAAGAGTGGAACGAAAGAGCGCTCTCACGAGGACTCGCGCTGAGAGCGGAGGAGTGGCTAAGGAGCAATGCATGATCGTTGCAGGCATCGACCTCGGCGCGAAGAACGTGCACGTCGTCCTGGTGGAGGGCGCCAGAGTCATCGGACGGACAGCCGTGGCCTCCGGCTTCCACCCCGAGGAGGCCGCTGAGCAGGGGCTTGCTAAGACTCTCGCGGTAGCTGGCCTGGACCGGCAAGTCGTGGCTGCCATCGGCGCGACCGGGGCGGGAAGGAAGGCTCTTTCGTTCGCGGACGTCCAGCCTACGGAAGTGGCCGCTGATGGGCGGGGCGCCGCGGCGCTTGCGCCCGGCGCCCGCACTGTGGTCGACGTCGGCGCCGACGAGGCCCGAGCCATTCGCCTGAACGCAGCCGGCAAGGTCACCGACTTCGCTGTCAATGAGAAGTGCGCCGCGGGGGCCGGCTCCTTCGTAGAAGCCATGAGCCGGGCGCTCGATCTCAGCCTCGAAGACTTCTCCCGGGTTTCGCTAGAGTCCACGCAAGCGATACCCATGAACGCTCAGTGCACGGTCTTCGCCGAGTCGGAGGTGGTGAGTCTGATCCATGCGAACACTCCTCCGGCTGACATCGCCCGGGCTGTGCATGATGCAATGGCTGCTCGGGTCTCCGCCCTGGTCAGGCGTCTCGGGGTAGAGGAGCCTGTGGTGTTAGGTGGGGGGGTGGCCCTCAATGTGGGCTTTGTAAAGGCGCTGGCGGAGGCGCTCGGCGGCGTGGAGGTAGAGGTGCTTTCTGAGCCGGCCTATCTGGGGGCTTATGGGGCGGCTTTGCTGGCGGCTGAGGCCTGCGGCTCTTAGAACGTCTGGGGAACGGATACCTGTGAAGACAGAGACCTGTGGTGAGGACATGACAGACGAAAAACGGGAATACTGGCGCTGGAGCGAGAAGACTTGGCAAGCTCCGGGCAGCGACTGGCGGAAGGCCACGGCCATCACGGTAGGAGTGGACGTGGGTTCGGTGAGCTCGCAAGCGGTCATCCTAGCCGACGGCAAACTGCTCGCCTTCTGCTCTACCCGGACCGGTTCCAGCAGCCCCGACAGCGCACTGCGGGCGTTTCGCGGAGCAAGCGAACCCCTAGGACTCACCCTGGACGACATAAGCTACGCGGTAGGTACAGGCTACGGACGGGTTAACGTCCCCTTCGCTCAGCGCACCATTACCGAGATCGCCTGCCATGCCCGAGGGGCTAACTACATGGCTGGGCCATCGGTCCGCACCATCCTCGACATGGGCGGTCAAGACTGCAAGGTCATCCGCTGTGACGAGCGGGGCAAGGTCCTCAACTTCATCATGAACGACAAATGCGCTGCGGGGACCGGGCGGGGCATGGAGGTCATAGCCGACGTGCTGGCGGTCCCCATCGAGGAGATCGGTCCGCGCTCGTTCGATGTCGACGAGGAACCGCCGCCCGTCAGCAATGTGTGCACGGTCTTCGCCAAGTCGGAGGCTACTTCCTTGCTGCGCGCAGGCTGGAGTGTGAATCGCGTCCTGGCGGCATATTGTGCAGCCATGGCCCAGCGGGTAGCCGGTCTGATCGAGCGGCTGGGAGTGGAGCGCGAGTTCTTCATCACTGGTGGCATCGGCAAGAATGTCGGGGTAACCCGGCGGATCGAGCGGCTCATCGGGGTGGAGGCGGTCAAATTGCCTCCTGATTCGGTCCTCGATCCCCAGATCGCAGGAGCGCTGGGAGCCGCGTTGTTCGCCCATTCGCTGTACAAGAAGGCGCAACAGGCGAAGGAAGAGGTGGAGGAAAGCGCCAGCCGGTCCTCCGCTGCGGACGGGTGACGGAGGGATCTTAGATGATCTCCAATTATGGTTACGAAGACGGTTCGGGCTTCTACTACATCACTATCGATAGCGACGCCTGTGTCTGCTGCCAAGACAGGGGCTGTGTGACAGCTTGTCCCCAGGGCGTATATGTCCTGGAGGTCAATGACTACGACGAGCTGGTAGCCGTGGTCGCAGAGACCCGGCGCAAGCGCTTGCGCGAACTCTGTTCTCCTTGCAAAGGTCACAACGGGACGGGTGAGAGCGAACGGCCGCTGCCATGTACGGCCGCCTGTTCCGCGGGGGCCATAAGGCACAGTTGGTGATGTCGATCGCCATGACTACGCGGCCTCCCCGGCTCAGGAGCGCGTAGATGGATGAGTGTGGGGATGCCCAAGCTGATGGAGAGGGTGCGGATAAAGATCGACGGGATCGCGCTCGAGGTGCCCGCTGGGACGACCCTACTGCGTGCCTGCGACCAGGCTGGGCGGTATGTTCCTCGCCTCTGCTACTGTCCGAGTCTTCCTTCGTGCAGCCGCTGTTTGTCCTATGGGTGCGAGGGGTCCGAGGAGTCGGCACTGGCGGAGCAGGCTGCCGTCGGCCCGGCTAGCTGTGGCCTGTGCGTGGTGCGTGTCGGAGCTGAGCCAGGTGACCTGGTGCTCGCCTGCGTCACTACCGTCCGGCCGGGTCTCGAGGTAACCACCGACGATGCGGAGCTGCGTTCTCTGCGGCTGGAACGGTTGGCTCCCTTTCTGGCTCGGCATCCCCATGTTTGCCTGGACTGCCCCGAAAGGGGCGGCTGTGCCCGGGACGAATGTCGCTTCCAGGTCCCGGTGGAGGCCCGCTGCTGTGACGAGCTTGGCCACTGCGAGTTCGACCGGTTGGTCGGCTATCTTGACCCGGAGAAGAGACTGGCGCGGCGCGCCGTGGCCGCGCCGCGCACGGCTACTCAAGAGGGCGCCATTCGCAGAGAGCCTGGATTATGTCTGGGCTGCGGTCGCTGTGTGGCCATTTGCTCGACCTCCCCAGAGGCGGCAGACGTGCTCGAGATGCGCGAGGAGAACGGGCTCTGGACGGCGTGGCCCAAGAAGGGGGGTCTCAGAGGATCGGGCTGTTCCTTCTGTGGGCAATGTGTTCTGGTCTGCCCGGCTGGAGCCATAACGGCCCCCGGACCGGAAGGTAGGAAGTGGCTGGAGAACAGACGGAAGCGTTATCCCCATCTTGCGCCGGTGCTTCCTCCCCTACCCTGGGCCTCTCTTGAGCAGGCGACTCTCCTCATGGTGCCCTCGCGGCCCGGCGTTTTCCAACTTGCCGACGCCAGCGGGCAAGTGGTGCGCATAAGCGGGTGTGCCGATCTTCGTGAAGGCCTGCACCAGACACTTGTTGCTTCAGAGTCAGCAGCTCTGTGGTTCCGGTATGAGATGGCGCCGTTGTACACTGAACGGGAGACGGAGCTGCTCGCCCTTTTTGCTCAGGAGCACGGACATCTTCCCTCCCAGAATGATCTTGATGATGACCTTTTCGCGGATGACCTGTTCTAAGACCCGCGACGGAGCGGCCCGGCCTCAGTCCTCTCCCGGAAGGGATGCAAGAGGGGCCAGGGGAAAGCCTGCCTACACCGTAGGCGTGGTGTCGGATACTCACGGAAAGCTGTGCCCAGAGGTGCGTAGGCTGCTTACGGGCGTGGACCATATCCTCCACGCGGGCGATATCGGCTCCGCTGCAGTGTTGAGCGAGCTCGGGGCCGTCGCAGGGGTGACGGCAGTACGGGGTAACTGCGACTACGAAGCTTGGGCTCTTTCTCTTCCTGTCACCGCCGAAATCGAGCTGGCGGGAGTCCGCTTCGTGCTGACCCACATGGTTCGCTCCGAAGGAGACTTCTCAAGAAAGCCTTCGACGGAGCTCGTCCCGCAGGTGGTCGTCTCCGGGCACACCCATCTGGCGGCCCTGGAGTGGCGCGACGAGGTTCTTTACTTGAACCCCGGTTCTGCGGGCCCGCGCCGTTTCGGTCGCCCTCGCACCATAGCTTTGGTATGGGTTTTCGACAGCCTGGGCGGCCCAACGAATCGGGTGAGGGCAGAGATCCTGGCAGTCCCCGATTGAGAGCGCGTACTCGCCTTGGGGGCCTGCTCGGGGGCCTGACGCCCGGGGCGTACAAGCCCCCGGACTGACGCCGGGACCACTCGCGAGCCGGGGAGACCGGAGTTCGGGTCTTCGCAAGCGCCGCGCAGCCGCCCGGGCGGGCGGCTGCGCGGCTTCAAGCAATCACTCGTGGCTCTCTAGGCGTCCTCTTACAGGCTGTTCGCTACGTGCGTGGTCAGCTCGCCGAGTCTGTAGGTATAGCTTCCCAGCTCGTTGTCGTACCAGCCGAATATCTTGCAGTGCGTCAACGGTATGCGATGCTCGGTCCCGTCGATCTTGATGTCCACAAAGCCGGTCCGGGTGTGGGTCTCCACACCCTCGATGACCACGGCGGCGTCTTCACCCAGCATGTCGGCTGACACATTCTGCTCGTCACTGTACTTGAGCAGGCCTTTGGCTTCGCCCTCCGCGGCTTCCTTGTAGATGGCATTGATCTGGTCGCGACCCAGAGCGACGGTGCCGTCCAGACGTTCCTCGGTCTGGAAAGTCACGTTGAGGATGATCAGGCTCACAGAGGCGATGGGTATGCGCACTGAATCGGCCATGAAACCGATGCGGGCGATCTCCGGCATCACCTGTTCGAGAGCCTTCGCCGCGTTCGTCGAGGTAAGCACGATGTTGTTCATGGCCGAGCGGGTCTTACGTAGGTCGGTGGCATTCGCCCCCGGAACGGCATCGAGAGCTGGCTGGCTGTTAGTGACCGCGTGGACTGTACTCATCCCCGCGGTGATCATGTTGCGGGTCAGATCACGGGCTAACAGGGGCTGCATCATGTGGGCGAGAGCCGTGGTCGTGCAGGAAGCGGCGGATACCAGCCGGTGCCTCCCAGGGTCGAAATCCAGGTGATTGATGCCGTGGATGAGCGTGGCGGCGTCATCGGGCAGCGGCACGCCTTTGAGTTTGCTCTTGAAGGGAGCGCTCAACATGACCACTCGGGCCCCCGCCGCCAGGTGGCCCCGTAAGGCGCCCTTGGGGTCTTCGGGGTCGGCGTGGGGGTCCCGGAACTTCCCGGTGCAATCCACAACGACGCTCACCCCGTAGTCGCGCCAAGGAATATCCTTGGGGTTGCGGGCTTGCCGCAAGACCACGATCTCTTTGCCATGCGCGCGTATGATGCCCCCAGCTTCGTCGACCACCTGGATGTCTCTTTTTGCCTTGTGGCCACCCAGGAACCGATGGAGCGGACCATAGGTACTGTCTTTCGCGATGTACTCGGCAACGGACTCGAGGGAAGTGCCCACTGGACGGCCTACGTTGACCACGAACCGGTCGAAGCCATCGTGGCCCAAGTGGTACCACAGGCTCAGCTTCCCGATTCGGCCCAAGCCGTTGATTCCCAGCGTCCTTGCACCACTCATGATCCTTCTCCCTTTCTCGGTTTACGGGACATTTTTCAGAGTATCACCGCTCGACAGGCTGGGAAGACCTAGGCAGCAGGGGCACTTTCCCCAGGTAGATGTGGCCCGTTCTGCCATCTATGGAGAGCCAGTCTCCAGCTTTGAGCTCCTTGCCTGCCAAGCGGGCGATGCCCTGGTGTTCGATGACCTCCAACGCACGGCAGTCCACCACTGCCGTTTTCCCCAAACGCTTGGCCGTGACCGCGGCGTGCGAGGTAGCTCCACCCCTCGCTGTGAGCAGCCCCGAGACGCGAGTGATCATAGCGATGTCCTCGGGCACGGTGTCTGGCCGGAGTAGGACGATGTTGTCTTCCGGATGCGCGTTGAGCAAGCGGTCGATCTGTTGGGCGTTGATGGCCACTCGGCCGCAGTAAGCCCCCCCTGACACGCCCATGCCCACCGCCATCGGGGCCCCCACTCCCCTAGCCGCAGTGTCGAAATAAGGGAAGTCACGGGTGTGCTCGTGGACCATGGGCCGTTTCTGGAGTATGTAAAGGTCCTCCCCGGAGGCCGACTCGAAGGTGAATTCGATCTCCTGGGGATCATGCTCGTGTATCTCCACCAGGTTGCGGGCCACCTCCAGGAGAGCCTTGAAGACCGCAGGGTAGTCCTTTTCGAGCGAATGCTCGATGCCCTGGTAGGTAGGACTGCTGAGGCGTTGGGCTTCCGAGATGGGCCAGGGAAAAACCAAACCTCCGACCAGGTCCTCGCCTTGGCTTCGCACAGTGAAGTCGCCGAACAAGCGCACCTGGTTGCTGTGCGGCTCCAAGGGGCTACGCGTGAAAGTGACACCCGAGCCGGACTCTCGCGTAAGGTTGCCGAACACCATTTTCTGGACTATGACGGCAGTGCCCCACTCTTCGGCTATCCCCAGGTAGCTTCGATACAGCTTGGCTTCCGGAGAGTCCCAAGACTCGAGAACCTTGCGGATGCAGGCCATGACCTGCCGGAAAGGATCGTCGATGAATCTTACTCCCAGATCCTGGGCCCGCTCTTTGTAGGCGAAAGCCATCTCCCGCATGTGCTCAGGCAGGAAATCGAGCTTACGTTCCACACCGTACCTCGACTTGAACTCCTTCATGATGTCGTCGAAGATGTCGCGCTCCACTCCGGAGGCCATGGCCCAGGTCTGGATGAAGCGTCGGTAGGAGTCCCACGCCGCCCATTCGAAACCGGGCTTGGCGGCGAGGGCTTCCGCCAACTCGTCGTTGAGGCCCACGTCGACGAACGTGGTCATGAGACCCGGCATGGAAATGGCGGCTCCCGAACGGATGGACAAGGTGAGGAGCCGCTTCGGGTCACCCAAGCGCAGGCCCGTCTCCTCCTCCAACTCGTTGAGAGCGGCTCGCACCCGGGCTACCGTGTCGTCAAAAAGTGGTCGATGAGCGAGGGCTGGCATGGCGCTGAAAAGCTCAGTGGAAAGGATGAACCCTGGTGGTACCCGATGGCCATACGAGGCCAGCTGTTTCAAGCCAAGACCTTTGAACCCGAGCGTCATCTGGTCATCAGTGCTCGGTTTCGGCCGATGGATCGGTGAGATCAACCGCTCGGGGTCGTAATTCATCATACGGGTGAGCGCATGGTTGCTCAAACGGCCAGTCAGGGTGGAGATCTGCCGCAGAGCGTTTGATACGTAGCGATCCAAAGTCTGCATGCCTAGGGCAGAGACCAGCACCTCCCGCAGCACCATCTCCGCTGCAGCGTCGATGGAAAGTCCCCTGGCTTGGCACTGACGAGGATCGTTGGCAAGAACGGTGTGGAGGACCTGGTCGTGGCTGAGGATCGAGCTGCGGGAGAGCTCGGTGACCGACCCCATGATGAACTGGAAGACGTTCTGGTATTGCCGGAAGGTAAAGTTATGGCTACTGAAACTGGCCTCCAGAAGGCCGAGGTTGGCTGTCAGACTACGGGAGCTGATCCCGTCGATGGCTAGGGCACGCTCGAACCGACGGAGTGTGACGGCCATGCGCCGCAGGGTGTCGCGGGTTACGTAGGGTTCCACGCCCTCGGCGACCACATCCTCAAGGAGCAAAGAGACCAAGTTCTCCAGCCGGAAAGAAAGCCCCAAAGCGTCGAACTTCGGCTCGGAGTAGGTGCCGTATATGGAAGGAATGCCGGCGGCGATGTGGCGTTTCTGATAGATGTTCTCCGCCGCGGGCGACGGGGTCGGGCTCAGAATGATCTCCTGCAGCTTCTCCAGGACGGTGAGAGTGGTGTCAAGCAGCCGGTCGCGCGTGGCGGACGTGGGGTTGTCCCGCCAGGCAGTCATCGCCTCCAGGAAAGCCTGTCTAGTTTCGGCCTCCAGATGCAGATGCTCGCCTACCGCACGCGTGATGTTGTCGGTGGAGAGGGAGTATTTCTGCACTAGGAGCTGATGAGTGCGGACCATCAACCAGACACGGCGCCGGTCGACCTGGGAATCGGCGGCGGGAGCTTCTGCAGCGTCCCGCTCGTCTGTCCGGGTCTGCTCCCTGACTGGGCTCTGCTCATCGACCGCAGTGTCCTCTGCCTGGTGCGGGAGGGAATCAAGCAGCGCGGCAAGCTCTTCGGGCTCCATGTGGACCAGACTCTTCACGAACTCGTCGACCTCTGCCTCAGACGGGTTCTGGGGGGGCGGACCCTCGTCTTGGCGGCTAGGCCTGGGCGGCTCCATGCCCAGGCAAGCCCTCAATTGCAGGAGCACCTGGTGAGGTCCCTCAGCCCACTCTTGTTCGCGGGCAACCGCATTCCAAGCGTTGGCCGAGAGGAAAGGCTTGAGTCCGGAGGCGTCGAGGGTCATCCAGTAGCTGAGCACGGCTCGGCTGAAGTCCACCAGACGATTGGACGATTCCGCGTGCGACTGTTTGCGCAGGAAATGCATAAGGCTGTCTTTGCGGCCGCAGATCTCGTCGATCTCGGTGGTCACCGCGCGGAGTTCGCCCTCGGCTCCCACGTCGTTGAAGTAGACGGGGAAAGCCCTGAGTAGCTGCTTGGCTACGAAGTATATGGGCCTGATGTCGGCGTTGAGGAAACGGGTGACATCACGCTGGAAAAGGTCGGTGTCAGCTATGTACACCCCGCCCAGCCGCAGCTGGACGTTGAGCGCTGCCGCGAGGCGCTCGTAGAGTGCGGGATTGGATTCGATGATATGCATCCAGCAGCGGATCTTGGGGAGGTGGTAAGGGTTGACCACAGTCTCCCACTCGTCGGTCGCTCCCCTGATCTCCGGATACTGGAACTTCCAGTAAAGGATGTCCTCGATAAGATGGTCTGCCGCTGCCACGTTGCCGGCCTGGCCGATGGCTACCCCGATGGCCTCATAACACTGGAACCGCATCAAGAGGAACTGGTCCTCACGAGCGCGGAAGAAGCGGGTCAACCGGCTGAGGATGCGCTCCACGTCCATGTGGTGCTCAGGTCTCAGCAGCTGTCTGACCACACCCAGCAGGTCGGCCATCACCTCATTCTGGCGGTAGCCCAGGGTGTCGTCTTTCAGGAAATAGATGCACACGGCGAAGCGATCTTCGATGGCCTTCACCTGGTAGAGGCGGTCGATGGCCTGGTCAAGAAGGGCGGAGAAAGTGGGGAGCTCGTCTGACAGCAGTCCCTCGGTCGAGACCCCCTCCGCGCGGCGGATGAGCACCCGGATGTTTTCGGGCGCCAAGGGGGCGAAACACTGGGCCACGGCTGCCCGGTCGGTCAGCTCGGCTTCTGGCGAGACCGCCCACTCGGGCACGGGGAGACGCTCCAGAATGCGGGCGTAGCCGGTGAGCAGAAGTGACCGGTAAAGGGATGCAAAGGCCTCCAGTACAGCCGGCCGACGGCGGGCCTGGTCCAGCAGTCCTCTGAGCAGCGTGTCCCGCTCGAGGAAAGCCAGGGGCTGGCGAGGAAGCTCCTCAAGCAGGCGCTCAGCCACTTGCAAGAGAGAATCGTCATACTCCTCCCCGTATCTGCCGGCAAGCGCCGCCGTGCACCAGGTCAAGACCTGTCTGAGCAGGAGAGAGGTCTGCTGAGGGGTGAGTGAAGCCCGGAACAGGTCAAGCACCAGCTCTGCCAGCAGACCGAACCAATCCGCTCTTCTCTCCGAACGTTCGAAATAGCTCCAGTTGCGGAGCAAGATGGTCTGGAATCCGTCCAGGAGCAGGTCCACGTTGCGATAGGCGTGGAAATACTCACGCAAAGTGTCCGCTAACGGTTGGCGCGCGCCGTAGTAACCGTCGACCGCCTCGAACAGAGCGAGGTAGCGGTCAGGTATGACCACCTCTTGGGCCGTCTTGTCGAGATTGGCCCGGAGGGCGTCACTGTCGAGTGGCAGCTGAGCGACGGGCTGCTTCATGAGCGAGGAAACCTCAAGGACTTTTCTGCCTCAACTTCTCCAGTCTAACTTCCGCGCTCCAGGACCTTGGCCTCATCAGCCGGGACTGGAACGAATGTTCTGGGAGCGTCGCCCTCGACCCCGGCCCCGTTCTCCACGGTGGCCTCCTCGGCATCCGCTCCAGCCTCGGCCGTGACGAGCGGAGTTAGCAGTACCCGGGATATCCGCATCCCGTCCACTTCCAGCACTCGGGCCTTGAAGGCACCAAGTGTGACCTCATCGCCGACGGTCGGGCGACGCTGCAGCTGTTCGAACACCCGACCACCAAGAGTGGGGAAGCCATCTTCCGGTAGCTTCAGACCGAGGGCCTCCTCCAACTCGTCGATGCGTGCTCCGCCGTCTACGGAATAGGTCTCATGGTCGAGAGGCTGGATGACCGGCGCCTCTTCATCGAACTCATCCTGGACCTCGCCTATCAGCTCTTCGACCACGTCTTGGATGGTCACGATGCCGGCTGTACCCCCATGCTCATCGACGACTATGGCGAGAGGAGTACGCGTGCTCTGGAAGCGTTGCAGGGCCACCTCGATGTTCGAGGTTTCAGCGATGAAGCCGATAGGCCTGAGTAGACGGCGGATGCTGCTTGAGCGAGGGGCCCGATACAAATCCTTCACGTGGACATAGCCGACGATGTTATCGATGTCCTCCTCGTACACCGGGTACCGGGTGTGATTGGTCTCCGCGATCTCGGCGATAGCGTCCTCCACGGTAAGCGAGCTGGGCAGAGCCACCATCTCAGTGCGGGGCACCATGATGTCGGTGACGTCGCGGTCGCCGAAGGTGAGCGCCCGGCGCATGAGAGTCTGCTCGACCTCGTCTATGTGTCCCACCTCCTGGCTGGCTTCCAAGATGAGACGGAGTTCTTCCTCCGAGTAGGCGAGGTCGCGCTCGGAAGCAGGTGTGATACGGAAGAGGCCAAGCACACCAGCGGCAGTGACGTACATCAGCCAGGTAAGGGGTCTGGTCACCAGATAGAACCAGCGCAGCGGGATGGCGACTGCGAGAGTGGACTGTTCTGCTTTGCGGATGGCCAGCGACTTGGGAACCAGCTCACCAAAGATGATGGTGATGAAGGTGACGAACACAAAGGCTATGATGGCCGCTGCCGGTCGGTTGAGCGCCAAGCCAAAGATACGGGTGAAGACCGAAGCGCCGAGCCAACCCAGACCGAGGCTAGCTGCTGTGACCCCGAGCTGGGTGGCAGAGAGGTAGGCTTCCAGGTGACCTACTATGTGCTCGGCCACGCGGGCTCGCCGGCGACCTGAAGCAGCAAGCTCGGTCACCCGGGTGTCGCGGATCTTGACGATGGCGAACTCGGAGACCACAAAGAAGGCGTTCACCAAGACCAGCAGGATGACGCCTATCACCTGGAACACGGTGCTGCTCATCGCTGGCCCACCCGGATGCCGGGCAGCAACAAGAAGTGCGGACTCTGGGAGTCTTCAGCTACGTCCATTTCTGCTATCCATTAGAATAGCATAGGCGCGGAACTAGGCTTCAGGGCGCAGCTCCGGCGGGGGTTCGCGCCCAGGCCTTACTCCGGGACCGGATCGGTTTCTGCTGCTTCGGGCGCCTCAGCCTTTTCTCGCAGCTCTGCGAGCACCGGACGCAGAATGGCGAAGGCTTCCTCGGCTGTCTCTACGTAGGAGAAGATCCTTAGATCTTCCGGATCGATGACGCCCTCCTCGGCCATGGCCTGGAAGTCGATGATGCGCTCCCAATACTCGCGGCCGAAAAGCAGGACCGGAAAAGGTCTGATCTTATGAGTTTGGATGAGAGTGAGCACTTCGAAAAGCTCGTCCAGAGTCCCGAAGCCGCCGGGGAAGACGACCAGGGCGACCGCTCTCAGCAAGAAGTGCATCTTGCGGATGGCGAAGTAATGGAAGTTGAAGCAGAGATGGGGCGTTATGTAGCGATTGGGCCGTTGTTCGTGAGGGAGCACGATGTTGAGCCCGATGCTGTCCGCCTGCGTGTCATGGGCACCTCGGTTGGCCGCCTCCATGATCCCGGGACCACCGCCAGTGACCACCACCACGCTCCCAGGAGAGTGCTGAAGGAGACACGCCTCTTCTGGGACATATTCCCGGTCGGCCTCCGAGATGTACCGAGCCAGTCTGCGCGCTTCTTCGTAGTACCGCGATTTGGCGGCCAAAGCGAGAGCCGCCCGCAGGGAGCGGGCGGCCTCGGGGTCCTCGGGGCGAGCGGCAGCCGCTTCGCGGGCCGCCGCCACCATGGCCTCTGCCTCCTCCGGGGCTGGGATCCGAGCGCTCCCGAACATCACCACCGTGGCCTTGATGCCTCGGTCGCGCATCAACAAGTCGGGCTTCAAGTACTCGAGCTGCAGCCGGGTGCCCCGTAGTTCGTCACGCATCAAGAACTCGGGGTCAGCGTAGCTCAACCGATAGGCGGGGGAGCGCGTCTGCTCCGTATCAGCGTCAAGGCTGGTGTGAACGGTGTCTTCCTGGGCAGAGGGGAACGGCCTGACGGTCGGATCGTTCTTCTTCGCACCCCTGTTCATCTCCACCTCCCGGCGGCTTCTGTGCCTCAGGCGGTGCCTACCTTGACCTTGTGCGGTCCCCACGCTCGAAATCAGAGTTTGCGCAGGTCCACCACCCGCTGAGCTTTTCCCTCGGTCCGTTCGATCGCTCCAGGCTCCTTGAAGGTGACCTCTACGCTGATACCGATGATGTCCTTGATGTTCTTCTGTATAGCCGATTTCAAGGCCACGATCTTCTCATGTTCCGCGATGGTGGTGACGTCGTCCAGGGAAAGGATGGCCTGCGAGACCTCGTGGTAGAGGTCGGGCTTGATCTCCACCTGGACCTCCAGAGTGTCCATGGCGCCCTTGCGGTCGACGACGAGCTTATAGTGCGGCTCAACTTGCGGTGACATCAATAGCACCGCTTCGACCTGGCTGGGGAAGACGTTGACCCCGCGGATTATCAGCATATCGTCAGTCCGCCCCGACACTCTGCCCATGCGCGTGTTTGTGCGTCCGCACACGCAGGGTTCGACCCACAGGCGGGTGATGTCGCCGGTGCGGTAGCGGATCAGGGGGAAAGCCTCCTTGGTAAGAGTAGTGATGACCAGCTCGCCTGTCTCCCCCTCGGGCAAGACCTCCCCGGTCTCGGGATCGATGATCTCGGGCAAGAAATGGTCATCGTTGAGGTGCAGCCCGTCCTGTGCGTCCGCGCACTCACAGGAGACACCCGGTCCGATGATCTCGCTCAGTCCGTAGATATCGACCGCTTTGATGTTCCACTTGGCCTCGATGTCCCGGCGCATGGCTTCGGACCACGGTTCGGCGCCGAAGATGCCCACTTTAAGGGGCAGCTTGGTGACGTCAACGCCAACCTGCTGTGCCACATCGTAGAGGTAGAGCATGAAACTGGGGGTGCAGCACATGATTGTGGTACCGAAATCCTGCATCAGCATAAGTTGCCGCTGCGTGTTGCTGCCCGAGATAGGGATGACCGCAGCTCCCAGCAGCTCTGCACCGTAGTGCATCCCCAACCCGCCGGTGAAGAGGCCATAGCCATAAGCCACCTGCACGATGTCGTCAGCCGTTCCTCCCGCCCCAGCGATGGTGCGCGCGGCCACATTAGCCCAGATGGCGATGTCGCTCTTGGTGTACCCCACCGTGGTGGGCTTGCCGGTGGTGCCCGAAGAGGCGTGGATGCGGACCACTTCTCTTAAGGGCGTTGCGAAAAGGCCGAAGGGGTAGTTGTCGCGCAGGTGGTACTTCCGGGTGAAGGGAAGGTAGGGCAGGTCTCGGACACCCCGGACCTTCTCCGGCTCGATGCCGGCTTCATCGAACAGCTTCTTGTAGAAGGGGACGCGCTCGTAGACTCGGTTCACCAAAGCGACCAAGCGCTGACTCTGTAGCTCGGCAAGCTTGGCGCGATCCATACATTCGTGTTCGCGGTCGAAGATCATCTGCTCGTTCCCCTCGGTTGCATTGTCGTGACTGGTCATGGGAAGGCCACTTAGAGGCACAGCCATTCCCCGGCGGCGCCATTGCTTGGTGCGGCAAGATGGTATAGGCCGGGAGCGGTCACGTCAACCGCAAGCAAGCCGGATGGGAGGCGCCTTGCGGCGGGCCCGCCACTGGGCTTGCCACTGGGCCTGGGGAAAGTGGTGGGTCCTGGTTCGAATGCTGCGGAAGCGGGAGGTCACACTCTCCCGGCCGCATGTTTGGGTCAGGTCAACACGGGGATCAAGAGCGCGGCGACGAACACCTCTGCTGCTAAGACAGCCATCCCTGCTTGCCAGGCCCGTTGCTGCCCGATGCCCCGAACGAGCAAAGAGGCCACTGAAGCCCCGGCCATGCCCGCGATGAAGGTCAGGGCAAGGAAGTACAGTCCCATCAAGACAGCTTGACCTACCCCCGCATGCTCGAACGGAGCGCGCAGACCAGCCCAGGTGCCTAGCACCAGTCCTAGTCCTCCTGCGAAAGCGAGTCCCCGCCCCCACTCCGGGTGAGGTCGGCTGAGCAGTTGGAACACCATGGTTCCGATGATGGGCGCAAGGGCCCAGGGCGCGACCCAGGCCTCGCTCTGACCGTGCGGGCGGGTAAGGAAGAAGACGAGCAAGGGGGCGGCGACCGCCACCAGACCTGCGGCGCAAGCGACCGCGGTGCGTATCAGACCTTGAACGCGGACGGACACAGGTCGTTCACCACACATTCGCCGCAGCGCGGCCGTTTGGCGTCGCAGACCGCCCGGCCGTGGTCTATGAGTAGGTATGTCAGCTGGAACCAGTCTTCGCGAGGAACGATCGCCATCAGTTCTCGCTCGATCTTGTCGGCATCCTGGGAACGGACTAGACCGAGTCGCTGGCTTAGGCGGCTGACGTGCGTGTCGACAGCGATGCCGGCGTCAGGGTCGCTCAGGTAGGCCTCAGGGTGGGCATTGCCGAGGACGATGTTGGCGGTCTTGCGGGCCACGCCGGGCAAGGTGAGCAGTTCCCTGAGCGAAGCTGGCACTTCACCCCCATAGTCGGCCAGGATCTTCTGGGCAGCAGCGAGGATGTGCTTGGTCTTGTTGCGGAAGAAGCCAGTGGGCCGGATGTCGCGCTCGAACTCGGCTGGGTCAGCGGCGGCATAGTCGGCGATGGTGGGATATTTCTTGAACAGACGGGCAGTCACCTCGTTGACCTTCTTGTCGGTGCACTGGGCGGACAAGATGACGGCGACCAGCAGCTCCCATTCGTTACCGTAGTCGAGGATGATGCGGGCGTCGGGGTATTCGCGGCGGAGGCGGGTGATTAGCTCTCTGACCCGAGCGGCCCGCGTCTCCTGGGTCTCGTCCGGAAAGGCTTCCCCCATTTCCCACCTACGGTACTGTCCAGAGGTCAATAACGATCGCACTCGAGCGCAGGCCGGATCCGGGACGGTCAGCTGGCGCAAGTGAATGATAGAACAACAGGCGTGACTCGTGTGAACCCTTGCTGCGTTTTGTCTACAATGGGTCCGAGAGCCTCCCCCGCCAGCCAGCATCCGGGGGCGGGCATGTAGAGACCCGACGACCAAGGGGGTTGTCTTGGACTTCTACCAGGGAAAGGTTCTAAGGGTCGATCTGGGCTCGCGCACAGCTGAGGCCGAGCCTCTCAACCTGGAGTGGGCGGAACGTTACTTCGGGGGGAAAGGCCTTCTGCTCCGCTATCTGTGGGCGGAGGTGCCGCCCAAGGTCGATCCTTGGTTGCCAGAGAACCCTGTCATCCTCATGACAGGGCCCTTCGCCGGGACGAACGTGAGTACGGCCTCACGTCTAGTAGTAGGGGCGAAGAGTCCCACCACGGGCATCCTCGATGACAGCTATGTGGGCGGTTCCTTTGCTCCCGAGATGAAATTCGCCGGTTATGACGCCATCATCATCACTGGCAAGGCGAGGGAACCGGTGGTGCTGTGGGTCAAAGACGACAAGGTGGAGTTCATCCCTGCCGCCGAGAAGTACTGGGGCCTCAAGACCTCCGACCTTGAGGAAGCCTTGCGTGACGACCTCGACGAAGAGGTCAAAGTGCTTTCGATAGGACCGGCAGGTGAACATCTCATTCCGTGGGCTTGTCTCAGCACCGACCAATTCCACAAGGCCGGTCGTGGGGGGCACGGGGCCTTGTTCGGGGCGAAGTATCTGAAAGCGGTCGCTATCCGGGGTACGGGTGCGGTGAGTGTGGGCGACGCCCGGGCCTTCTTGGCTGACATGCGCCGCATCCACAAGGAGTACGTGCTCACCCCCTTCAATCTGTGGGCGAACGAAGAGGGCACGCCCATCTTGGTCGATCCGGTCAACGGAGCCGGGGTGCTTCCTACCCGCAACTGGTCGGCTGGCTGGTTTGCCGGAGCCACGGCTATCAATTCCGAGGCCCTGCTCAAAGTGAGGGTGGCCAACCGCGCCTGCTACCAGTGCGCGATAGGCTGCCGTCAGGTGCACGAGGCGGGTGGGGTTCGCGGTGAAGGCCCCGAGTACGAGACGATCGCCCTCTGCGGGGCCAACTGCGGGGTGGACGATCTGGAGGCCCTGCTTCGCTTCAACCATGAGTGCGACGAGTGGGGCTTGGACACCATCTCCTGTGGGGCGGTGGTCGCTCTGGCCATGGACATGACCGAGCGGGGTATCGCTGATTTCGGTCTGCGCTTCGGGCCGAGCGAGGCCTACCTGGCTGCGCCGGGTCTTATTGCCCGGCGTGAGGGCATCGGTGCGGAACTCGCTCTGGGCGCGCGGGCCCTGGCGGCCAAGTACGGTGTCCCCGAGCTGGCCATGGAGGTCAAGAATCTGGAGCTCCCTGGATACGATCCCCGCGGGGCCTTCGGGATGAGCATAGCCTATGCCACCTCTGACCGGGGTGGTTGTCACATGCGGGCCTACCCCATCGCCGACGAGGTGCTCGAAGGTACCCGGCCTCCGGACACACTGGAGGGTAAAGCCGCGCAGATCATCAGAGGGAACGTGGACAACGGCTTCATCGGCCAGAACTTCAGCTCTATCAAGTTCAGCGGCATCTTCTGCGACTTCTGGGCGGTCACCCCTGGGCAGCTCGCGCAGATGTTCAAGCATGTGGGGAAGAGGGAGTTCAGCGAGGACGAGATCATGCTCATGGGGGAGCGCATCTGGAACCTGGGGCGCCTCTTCAACCTGCGGGAAGGAGTGGAGTCCGACTCCCTGCCTCGCAAGCTATATGCAGAGGAAGGTGCGTTCCCGGAAGGACCTTCAGCGGGCAAGGCCATAGGAGAGGAAGCCTTCTGGATGGCCCTCAAGGAGTACTACGAGCTGCGCGGCTGGGACGAACGCGGTGTACCAACGGAGGCCAAGCTGGCCGAGCTTGGCGTGGACGTACGTCTGTAGGCAGCCGGGGCGCTGGCGGCGGAGAAAGGAATCGTGATGCCACACGTCATGGTGAACAACAAGAAGTGCACCGGCTGCCATATGTGCGAGTTGGCCTGCTCTGCCTGGCATGAGGGAGTCTACCGACCCTCGGTGGCTCGTCTGGCGATCGAGGTTAACCCGAGCGCGGCGAGAGTGCGGGGCCGGACCTGTCTGCAGACCGCCTGCGCCAAGTGCGAGGAGGTCTGTCCCACCGGAGCTATCAAGCGAGAGAAGATCCTGGTCAAGGCCGAGGGGTTGGAGCCGGTGGCCGGATGGGTGCTCCGGGTGGACGAGGCGCTCTGTGATGATTGCGGGCTCTGCTATGAGGCCTGTCCTCAGGGAGTCATCCGCGAACACCCAGTGCGCAAGGTGGCCTTCAAGTGCGACCTCTGTGACGGTGACCCTCAGTGTGTGGCCTTCTGCCAGAACCCCAATGTTCTTGCCGTGGACGTCCGTCAGAGCAAGGCGGAGAAAGCCGGTTCGCCGACGTGACTGCGGAGATGGCAAAGGCGCTGATAAGGCTACCCCCTGGTTTCTCGGGCGGAGAGGGACTCACCGTGATGGAGTGCGAGGGCCGCGACGTCGCGGAGGCTCTGGCGGACTGTGTGGCCCGAGAGCCGCGTCTGCGCCCACGCATCTTCCGCGAGGATGGCAGTGTCTGGGTGGGCGTGTTCGTGAACGGACGTAATGTCCGTCAGGGCAAGGGCCTGGCGACGGTACTCAAGGACGGGGACGAGATCCGGCTGCTTCCTCCGATAGGGGGCGGGTAGTTCCCTTTTCGCGGCTTGTCTTTGCCTGCGCGTTGACTGTGTCTGCTGCGGCGGCAAGGTGCACCCTGCTACAATCGAGGCGGAAAGGCGCGGATTCGCGATCACGAGCTCGCAGCCCGCGGTGAGGGAAAGGTGGCCGGCCGCCCCGGGGGCTCAGGCGTCTCACGGACGGCTCGGGTATCTACGTGTTCAGGGGTAGGGAGTATCGACAGAGCGGTGGAACATCTTCGTTTTCGACGTCTGGTGGTAGGGATCTCCGGAGCTTCTGGGATCATCTACGGGGTGCGTCTGCTGGAGGTCTTGCGCGACCTAGAAGTGGAGACACACCTGGTCCCGAGCGC
>CAKZRW010000105.1 GCA_937148845.1 uncultured Actinomycetes bacterium
CTGAAACTCTCGCCGTGGCGGAGATTATACCAGGGGGGAATTTGCAGGGAACCCACGACCCGTGGGCGGATGGCGATCCGACCAATATAGATTATACCAGGGGGGAATTTGCAGGGAACCCACGACTGGAACGCGGTATATCAGGGCAGCGCCAATGATTATACCAGGGGGGAATTTGCAGGGAACCCACGACTCCATCGCGACTGTTTCCTGCGTTTCATTGGATTATACCAGGGGGGAATTTGCAGGGAACCCACGACGCGGTATTCCGACTGCTGTAAGTCCTTTTTGATTATACCAGGGGGGAATTTGCAGGGAACCCACGACTCCATGGGCCACCTCCGCTATATTGGTCGGGATTATACCAGGGGGGAATTTGCAGGGAACCCACGACTCGTGATCTAGGTTTCCCTGCAGCAGTTGTGATTATACCAGGGGGGAATTTGCAGGGAACCCACGACCGACTCGGCGACTATCCATTACGTCGGCGAGATTATACCAGGGGGGAATTTGCAGGGAACCCACGACGGACGTGATGGACGACTGCCGAGTCGCGGAGATTATACCAGGGGGGAATTTGCAGGGAACCCACGACTAGTAGCCCCGAGGATGAGGAGGCTCGGTGGATTATACCAGGGGGGAATTTGCAGGGAACCCACGACCAACCATCCACGGTGCCAACTGCCGAGACTGAGACTATCTCAAGATCGTCGGATATGCCGGAGGCGGGACTCGAACCCGCACGGGCATAGCCCTACGGTGTTTAAGACCGTTGCGTCTGCCATTCCGCCACTCCGGCTCGACTCAAGCCTGACCGAGAAAACCTGCGCCTCCGTGCTCCTGCACGTCTTTCTTCATCGCTAACGTTAACACGCGCATCCTAAGTGGTCGACGCCCCCAATTGCCATGGCAAGCCCTGGCTCTCGGGACTGCCCGACGCTTCCCAGCCGAGAAAGGTCTTGTCGATCAGGTCGAGTATCCGAGGATCCACCTCAGGGTCGAACTTCCTGGCAAACAACGCTTCTGAACGACCGAGCGCGGGAAGGTCTTCCGCAGTCAGGACGGCGGGATGGGCGCCGCCTTTCGACCAGTCGATGTAATGCAGACTGCGGCTCACAATGTTCTCCTGAAGCGGCGATGCGACCAGGACGGTCTGGAAGAAGATCTCATCGGGGCAGAACACGCGCCGGAAGTACCTGACGAACCTGCGGTTCTTACGCACGAATTCAAGCACGTATTCACCCGCGGCCCGCGACAGCGCCCAATAGGCCGACCCTGTGTACGGCACGCAGCCTTTCGGAAGTCTGCGTTGGGACGGCAAGACTAGCGAGATGAGCCAGACCGGCCACCGGCGGGGTCGCCGCCATACAGCCCGGAGCGGCTGTCGCCTCGGCAAGAGGACCTGCTCACCCAGGATGCGCGCGTACCATGACTGCAGTCGTCGTTCGGCCTGGGGCCAGGAAGGGCTGGGTACGGGGTGATAGTCCAGATACGAACGACCATCCGCCCGAGCAAAGAATGTCTCGATCTCTGCCGCACTCTTGATGGGATAGTCCTGCCCTGTAAGCAGTACGAGGTAGTCTACCGGCGGACGGCTGGCAAGAGCTGCTTGCATCGTTTCCAGGGTCGCCCGGACTATGCCGAACTCCCCCCACCGACTGCGGTGACGCTTGACCAGGTGGACGTTGGGGAACGGGGCGAGCAGTTCGCAGAACCTGTGATAGACGGCTGACGGAGTCCCCTTGTCGACGTGGACAAAGAACCGGACTCCCGGGACATTCAGACGTGACACCAATCGGGCCGCCTGTTCCGGGTTCTTGTGTACAAGTATGAGGTAGGCCAGCTGTGGTCTTTCGTCTGGCGTCCCCGCTTCGCTGCGTCCGTTCGACTCGCTCGCCACAGCCCTGTTAAGCTCTGTCTCGAAGGAATCAGCCACCACGGACACGGCTTTCGAGCTTTCGCTTTCGGCAAGAGGGGCTGCAATCTCGCCGGCATCCTGCGGCTGCACCTCCTCACCACGGGGACGGAACCCCCCACCCGACCCCGGTCGTGCCCGCTCCACGTACACTTTGGTGACCTGGGCTCCGAACAGGATGATGTGAGCCGAGTAGTACATCCAAATGAGGATCACGGCCAGGGAGCCGGCTGCTCCAAAAGCCGAGGCAGGGGTCAGCCGGCCCAAGTACCGCCCAATGACGAAATTGCCCAGAGCAAAGAGCACGGCTGTCACTGAAGCCCCGGTCACGATATAGCGTAACCGCACCCGGATATTGGGTAACAGGCGGAAAATGATGGTGAGAAACGAGGTGGTCACGACCAGAGAGAACACAAAGCCCAGCACCTCAAGCAGCAAACCCGGGAGGGGCAGCACGTCGGAGAAGTAGTGAGTGAGAGCACTGATCCCGGTGCTGGCTACCATCGACGCCAAGAACATGAACCCGAAAAGGATCACCATGCCCACGTCGATCAGCTTGCCCACCATGTACCCGCGAAAGCCGAAGCCACCGTGCCCCTCTACTCCCCAGATGTCGTTGAGAGCTCCCCGGACCGCACCAACGATGCGCGTCGCCGCCCACGCCAAGAGCAGAACAGCGAGCACGGTGGCCACCGTCAGGCCACTACTCTCGTAGATCCCGGCCAGCATCGACTGGATGAAGCGGGCCGTGTTCTCGCCCAAGGTCTCGGCCAGACGATCCACCACCAACCCCTCGCTGGCCTGCCGGCCGAACACGAGCGAGGCCAGGGAGATCATGATCACGAGGATGGGAGCCAGACTGAAGGCACCGAAATACGCGATGGCAGCACACATGCGGCTCACATCCTGCTGCCAGAGCGCGTACAGAGCCTCTCTGAGCAGCCGAGCATGCACGGATACCCTACGCAACAGTCGACCGAGCAGATGACTCTTCTCTTGCCAAAGTAAGGGCATACCCGAGAGGATACCAGGCTCCCCTGCCTGCTCCCCAGCCTACCCGTAGGCTAGGGCCGTAGAGGAAGCTGCAAACAGCTACGATCCCAGGTGACCGCGATGTCCAGGGGCCACAATCTAGGGCGACCGCGATCTGACGGAGGACGGCGGCGGGCCTAGGCCAGGCAGGTTCAGGTCGCCGGATCCGAGTCCCGCACAAGCGGAGTCCGCGTGGATATCTCCTCCCGCCCTGTGGACGCCTGCCTCAGCAACCACAGTGATCCGGCTAGACCAGCCACGACCACAGCCAGGCTGAGGAGGAGAGCTGAGTCATAGGACCCCGTGAGGTCGTACAGCCACCCGCCTACCCAAGGGCCGACCACTCCGGCCGCTCCGTACCCCAGAAACACGAAGGGGTAGACACGACCGAGCCGTTCGGGGCCAAAACGGCTTGCCACTTGAGCCGCGTACACGATGAAACAGGCTCCAAACCCAAAGCCCACCAGGAAAGCAGCGACCAGACCACCGGCGATCGACTGTGCGCCCACCCCCAGAACCACGACTGCTAGAGCAAGGAAGGTCAGCGAAAGCCATACAGTCCGCTGCCCGAACCTGTCGGAAAGCCAACCCCACGCAATGCGACCGCTGGCATTACCCGCGGCAAAGACGCTGATGGCAAGAGCTGCATGCACGGGCGGGATGCCGCCAGCCAGCACGATAGGCTTCAAGTTGCCGATCACGAGCAGGCCGGCGAAGGTGCCCGAGAAGATGCCTACGAGCAGACCATAGAAGAAAGGATCCCTCCGGAGCCGTCGCCCTGTCGGGACCGAGGCTGCCTTCGACAGCCTGCCCGAGGCCGGAAAGCGCATCGCCAGGGCTGCGAGGGCGATCACGACACCGTAGGCGATCCCTATCCAGCGAAAAATGGAGAGCGTATCCGCGCCACGGGCAGCAAGTATTTCGGCCAGGTTCGACAAGAGGACAGCCCCTGCCCCGAATCCAGCCACGGCTAAGCCAGTCACCAGACCTTTGTGGTCGGGGAACCAACGCATGCCGGTAGCCAGGGGGCAGACGTAGCCAAGCCCGGTCCCTATGCCGGCAATGACACCGATACCCACGAGAAGCAGAGCGAAAGAACCGCCTGAGAACGAGGCCAAGAGGTAGCCCGCGGCGAACAGGAGTCCGCTCGCCAATACCAGCCAGCGGGGGCCACGGCGCTCCAGCAGGCGGCCGGCCGGTACCGTAGCAAGAGTGAAGACAGCGATCATCAGGCCGAAGATCAGCTGGGTCTGTGCTGAGCTGAGTCCATAAGAGTCGCGCAACGCAGGAACAAAGCTGCTCCACGCGTATAGTCCACCCAGGCAGACCTGTATCACAACGCTGGCGGCAAGGACCGCATACCTCATTCAGCTACTCCTTACGTGCACTCCGTGTCTCTGCGCTCACTATGAGCCCCCGCTCAGCAAGCGCCGGTCTCTACTGCCGGTCACCTACACGGGCGGGGCCAGTGATGACATAGCATTCCCGATTTTTTGTCGCGTTGTTTTTATCACATTCGGCGGTCTGCTATCATTCCCCGCCAGCTCAGACGAGCGAGGGACAGTACCTTTTCACCACCCCTCCAAGCGCAGAGAAGCCATATGTCTCAGACCATCGACGCCTCACAGACTACCGGCCACGAGACGACCCCGGGTGCGGCCTACGCAGCTGGAACAGGGGCCTTTGGTCAGGCTTGGACCGCCTGGTTCCACTCAGGGGGGTGCGACATCGTACGCTTGCCGGCCGACCTGATCGAGCTCTTTGAGACTGCCCCTTCGACCACTCTGCTCGGAAGCACCGACGAACTCCTCGCCCTCAGCACTGGCAGTCCCGACAAGGACTTCTTATCGGTGTCCTACGTACTGCCGAACGGCGAGGACGTGATCGAGGCCGAGGTGGCACGGGTCCGTAACGGTATCTCGGTGAACTACACCGACCCCTACATGCGTCGCCGCGACCCCGACTGCCTCTACATCGGCGACGAGGGTCCTACCGACAAGCCTCGTTATTCCGACGCCTTCGGGGAGGACTTCAAGCACGTCCGCAGTGCGACGATGGAGTGGCTGGCCACGCAGCACCTGGCTGTCTTCTTCTTCAAGACTGGCTTCGGCGACCTGGGTGCCAACGCACTGGCCCTTGCTCCAGTCAACGCTGCCTTCTTTGCTCTGGGTCTGGCCATGCTACAGGGGATCATCCCTCCAGCTGAGCTACCGGCCGGCTTCAAACCTACCGTTTTCATCTTGGTGGCACCCCCTTTCCGCCACACCCATTTCAAAGGTCGGCAGATCGTCGTCCACAACCGTCTGCCAGGTCGGCACGAGATCTTCTCGTACAACCTGTACCCGGGTCCGAGCGCCAAGAAAGGTGTCTACGGGACACTGATCCGCAAGGGAGCCAAAGAACGCTGGGTGGCTGCGCATTGCTCCGCCGTCAGGGTCATCACCCCTTACGACAACGTGGTGACTTTCATGCACGAAGGTGCCAGCGGTGGAGGCAAGAGCGAGATGCTGGAGCAGCCGCACCGACTCCCTGACGGCCGTCTGTTACTCGGCCGCAATCTTGTCACAGGCGAAGAACGACTGCTTGAGATCCCGCGCACGTGTGAGCTCGAGCCCGTCTGTGATGACATGGCCATGTGCCATCCTTCTTTCGAGAGGAAGGACGGCCGGCTGTGGCTGGCCGATGCGGAAGAGGCCTGGTTCGTGCGAGTGGACCACATCCGCGACTACGGCACCGACCCCGATCTGGAGAAGCTGACTGCCAACCCCAGCGTGCCTCTTCTGTTCTTGAATATCGACGCCGTCCCCCGCAGTCGAGCCTTGATCTGGGAACACACTTTAGACGGCCCGGGCCGACCCTGTCCGAACCCACGGGTGATCATCCCACGCCGGATCATCCCCCGGGTAGTCAATGGCCCTGTGCCCGTAGACATCCGGAGCATCGGCTTGCGCACGCCCCCTTGCACTAGGGAGAGGCCGACGTACGGCATCTTGGGTCTGTTCCACGTCCTTCCCCCCGCCCTGGCCTGGCTTTGGCGGTTGGTGGCTCCCCGTGGTCACGCAAACCCGAGCATCGTCGACACCCAGGGCATGGCGAGTGAGGGGGTGGGCAGCTATTGGCCCTTCGCCACCGAGAATATGGTCGATCAGGCGAACCTTCTGCTAGCCCAGTTCCAGAGGGCAGTCCGTACACGCCACATATTGGTACCCAATCAGCACATCGGCGCCTGGCGCACCGGTTTCATGCCGCAGTGGCTGGCCCGGGACTATCTGGCCCGCCGTGGCGTCGCCCTCTTCCGACCGGGACAGCTGGCCCCGTCGCGCTGTCCCCTCCTGGGGTACAGCTTGACCAGCATGCGCATCGAGGGCGTGCCGATGATCAGCCAGTTCCTGCAAGTGGAGACACAGCCCGAGGTGGGGTACGAAGCCTACGATGCCGGCGCGGCTCAGCTGACCGAATTCTTCGTCCGGCATCTCAAGGCATACCTTAAACCCGGCTTGGACCCCAAGGGCAGAGAGATCATCGAATGCTGTCTCGACGGGGGCTCGGTCGAAGACTACGCCAGTCTTCTGCCCGGACTCGATTGTCCCAGCAGTAATCCGTAGACCTGCCAGTGGGCATCACAAGAGAACTCCGGCCTCGGCCTGAGATTCGGAGTCAACAGTCAGGTGACAGGGGCTGCCTTGGGCATTATCCTGTTTAGGCATCGCGAGAGTTAGCTGCGGGGAGGGATCATGAGCCAGGACCAGGCGTGGGTGCCTTTCGACTTGATGGAGGCGTTCATGGTGGACGTCTTCAAAGGTGTCGGGGTGCCCGAAGATGACGCTCGTATCTGCGCCGATGTGCTGATCGGCGCAGACAAACGCGGGATCGATTCCCATGGCGTGGGTCGGCTTAAGCTCATCTACTATGACCGCATAGTCAAAGGCATCCAGAATCCGGTGACCGATTTCGAGGTGGTCAGGGACTACAAGGCTACCGCTGTCGTCGATGGCCACAACGGTATGGGCATGGTCATCGCCAAGCGCTGCATGCAGATGGCCATCGAAAAAGCTCGCGACCATGGCCTGGGTATGGTAGTGGCCCGCAACTCCACTCATTACGGGTTCGCCGCCTACTACCCTCTCATGGCAGTCGAGGCTGGCATGATCGGGCTTACTGGGACCAACGCTCGTCCCTCGATTGCTCCCACTCATGGGGTGGAGAACATGCTGGGCACCAACCCCCTGGTCTTTGCGTTCCCTACCGACGAGGAGTTCCCCTTCACTAACGACTACGCCACCTCCATCGTGCAACGTGGCAAGATCGAGCAATGGGCACGTGAAGGCAAGACCTGCCCGGCGGGTCTGGTCATCGACCAGGAGGGGCGCTCTGCCACCGACCCTCAGGAGATCCTAAAGGGCCTCACCCAAGGGACCATGGCGTTGACACCCTTGGGAGGCGTGGAGGAAGAGACAGGCAGTCACAAGGGCTACGGCTTTGCCACCGTCGTCGAGATCCTTTCTGCGGCCCTCTCCCAGGCTTGCTATCTGAAGATGCTGAGCGGGAAAGACGCTCAAGGCCGAGACGTGCCTATCCTTTTGGGCCATTTCTTCTTGGCCATCGACATCTCTTGCTTCACCGAGGTGGACGCTTTCAAGAAGACCACCGGGGATATCCTCCGGGCACTGCGAGCCTCGAAGAAAGCGCCGGGGAAAGACCGCATCTACACCTGCGGCGAAAAGGAGTACTTGGCCTGGCTTGAGCGCAAAGACAAGGGAGTACCCGTCGACCGGGCGCTCCAAAAAGAGATGATCACTATGAGAGACGAGCTCCGTCTCCCCTACCGGTTCCCCTTTGAGCAGGTCTCGTAGCGCGGGCCCGAGGGAAACAAGCATGCGACGGGTCGATAACCTCGAGCGACTGCCTGCCTACTGCGACCTTATCGTCATCGGCGGCGGAGCCACCGGGCTGGGCATCGCAGTCGACGCTGCCTCTCGCGGCTATAGCACAGTGCTTCTAGAGGCCAGGGACTTCGCCCAGGGGACCAGCTCGGCCAGTACCAATCTTATCCACGGCGGGGTGCGTTATCTGCAGCAGGGCAACATCGGCCTGGTACGCTCGGCTCTGCGGGAGCGCGGCATCTTAGCGCATAACGCCCCTCACATAGTGAGCGAGCTCCGTCTCTTGGTGCCTGTGTACTATTGGTGGGAAAAGCCCTACTACGGGCTAGGGCTCGGTCTTTATGATCTTTTCGCTGGCTCTCGCCGCTTCGGTCCCACCCGTCTACTCGATGCCCAGACGGCTGTCAAGCTGGTCCCCGAACTGAGGGTCCAAGGGCTACGCGGCGGAGTGGTCTTCAGTGACGGCCAATTCAATGACGCTCGCCTGGCCCTGTGCTTGGCCAAGACAGCCCATCGGCTGGGCGCCGTCCTTCTCAACTATGCGCCGGTCACGGCTCTTCTCAAGGAGCGGGGACGGGTCTGCGGCGTGGTGTTCACAGACCGCGAAAGCGGCGAGCAGAAAGAAGTGCAAGCCAGGGTTGTGATCAATGCTGCCGGCGTGTTCATCGACAGCATCCGGCGTCTGGATGACCCTGGGGCCACAGACCTGCTGGTCGCGAGCCGTGGGGTGCACCTTGTCTTACCCCCTTCCTTCCTGAGCGGCCAGACTGGCATCCTAGTACCGCGGACCAAGGACGGACGCGTGTGTTTCATACTCCCTTGGGAAGGCCGGGTACTAGTGGGGACTACCGACACTCCAGTGACAGACCCCACTCGGGAGCCATCGGCTTCGGAGGAAGAGATCGATTTCCTGCTCGAGTGCGCGTCCGATTACTTAGGCACGCCTCCCTCGCGCGCCCACGTGCTTTCCCTCTTCTCCGGTCTTAGACCACTGGTCAAAGGCAGCACCGAGAAGACCTCAGCCCTCAGCCGCGACCATACGATCGTGGTCAGTCGCACGGGATTAGTGACCGTCGCTGGAGGCAAGTGGACCACTTATCGACACATGGCCCAAGCGGCAGTGGACAAGGCGGCGGGCCTAGCAGAGCTGCCCCCGCGGAGGTGCATCACCGAGACGCTCAGACTGGAGGGAGCGGAGAACGCCGCTAGTCGTTGGGCACGATTCTGTGTATCGGAAGACGTGGCAGATGAGTATGAGCGCCGGTATCCGGGGCTCTTACATCCTGCCCTTCCCCACACCCTAGGGATGGTCGCTTACGTGATCGAGCACGAGTTGCCGGTGACCGTTGAGGACGTGCTCTCTCGTCGGCTTCGAGCTCTAAGACTGGATGCAAGAGCGAGTCTGGAGGCAGCCCCGGTTGTGGCCAGCCTTATGGCAGAGCTACTGGGCAAAGACCAAGAGTGGATCGACGAACAGCTCGGCCAATACGAACGCATTGCCCGCGAGGCCCTGCCCGGCGGGTTCCCAGCCCACCAGCACGCACGCAGGTCGGCCTAGCGGTGGCTACCGATTGCCACCCACACGTTATTCGACGCCCGTGAGCGGTCGCGAAGGCCAGGCTAGAGGTCTTCAGCGGGAGAGGCCACGCATAACCAACCCGTCCAGAAGGTCCCGTTCTGACACTATGATACTCTTGCGACCTAGCACCTCGAGCGCGGCCTGGAGGATCACCGCCCCAGCCACGAGCACGGGGGCACGGCCAGCTTGCACGCAGGAGAGAGCCGCTACTTGAGCTGCCCGCAAGCGACTCAGCCGCGTCACCCACTCCCTGACCGACTCTTGCGTCAGTAATCGGAGATGGATGGCCTTTCCATCGTATGCTTCGAGCCCCGCGTCGAGACAGGCTAGAGTGGTGACCGTGCCTGCAACACCCACTAGAGGACCGGCTACGTGGGAGAACTGCTCGCGTAGAGGCGCAAACAGATGCTTGGCCTCGTGGTACAAAGCTGTGACCTCTTCAGGCGCGGGTGGATCGGAATGTATCCAGCTGTCCGTCGCTCGGCTAGCCCCCAGCCTCAAGCTCACCGCTACTACTCGATCAGGGTCCTGCTCAGACCCAGCCATCAGCTCGGTGCTACCGCCTCCGATATCCACCACCAGGGGGCACCCCGGCACATCGATACGTACGCCGGCATAGGCAAGAGCCGCTTCTTCCTGCCCGCTGAGCACCTTGCTGACGGCTTGGGCTTCCCTGCCCAACCGATCTATGAAAGAACGCCCGTCGCTGGCTTCACGAGCAGCGCTGGTCCCAACCAGCCAGGTCACTTCGGCTCCCAGTCCGCGAGCCTGTCCAGCAAGACGAAGCACGGCTTCTGCTGTGCGTTCTCGCGAGACCGGGTGAAGTCTGGCCCCAGGCCGTAGCTGCTTGCCAAGGCGGGTGACTTCGGTATGGCGCACTAGAGTGCGAAGACCGTCCGGCAACACATCGGCCACGAGGAGTCTCACGGAGATCGTGCCCACATCGATGGCTGCGCGTCTGACTGGTCCAGCGAGAGTGCGACCTACCGTACTGGTGAGAGCGGCAGCACAGCGGTCATCCCCGCACCAATCCCCTTTCGGAGAGCGGTCGTCCCCAAGGCCGTCGGGTCTGGAATCCTCGACCATGGGCTTAAGAAGCGCGACCCTGATCGAGCTAGCTGCTTCGGAAGACAGCTCTGGACCGGTCAAATACCCCGACTCCACCGCTAGCAAAGCAGCCACGTAGGCGTGAAGACAAGAAGCGAGGTTTGGTCGCCGAGGCCCACCTATGCCTGCCTCTGGGCGCGGGTCTGCGCCCAGAGACCCCCGCCGCTTCCGATACAGCCTCGTAAGAGCTTCCAGTCGGAGCTCGAGTTCCTTGTCCTGCTCCACCAGCTCTCGCAGGCGCCGCACCCCTCCTTGTGCTTCCACCCGACTTACTGTAGCCACCAAGGCGGGGCAGGTGAGATAGAAAAGGGTAGGATTCGGCTGATCTCCGGCTACGCGCGGAGGAGTCTCGATCACGACCGGCCGCCCGAAACGACAGCGCACCGCCACTGCCGTCCCCCGATGAGGCTCTCGACCAAGTTGCCAAGCGATTATGTCACGGTCGGTGTCTTGCACCATGGCCTGCTAGAAACCAGTGTGAGTGCCGGAGCCTAGGCCAGGAGCTCTGCCGCAAGGGCCTACGGGGAAGTCGAGCTGGTCACCTGCGGCACGTCTACGGTGGGGGTCTGGATGATCGGCCTGCCTTCAACCCCGCCGCCTTCAGCGGGTAGGACCGTGCTCAAGGGGAGCAGGCTGACCGGAACTGTGGCTCCGCTTTCTCCTGTCTCATTGCCCGCGGCTCCCACCGAAACCCCTACGACCACCATGACCACCACGATGGCAACCAGGACCACCAGAGCCAGCGCGCGCCCCTGGCCGCTTGGAGTCCGCCGCGCCCGGCGCGGCGTTGCTCGTCTCGTCTCGTACTCTGCCAAGATCTTGTATCCTGCCGCAGTCTCGTCTTCCACCGAAGCTTGCCGTGCGCTCGCCCGTATCTCCTGGGGGCTAGAACAGGTCGGCGATGGCCGTGAGGATCCGCTCGAAAAACCCTGGCCGCGCCGACTGCGAGTCTTCTGCTGCTCCATCCGTGCGGCTCACGACGCCCTTCCCCGCCCCGGGCAAGCTGGCCCCCAGCCCTAGGCGCCCGGAAGACACCGTGGTGCTGTTTGACGGATCGGTCACGACGTAGAGCTCTTCGCCGGGCCGCACGTAAGCCATTTCCTCACGAGCCAGAGCCTCCAGATAAGCAGACTCCCCCAATCTGGCCAGCTGGGCCTGGAGCTCATCCTTCTTGGCCTGAAGCTGCACGATGCTGGCATTAGTGTTCGCGAGACGCTCTTGCGCCGCGAGGAGATGGTGCAGCGGCCCCAGGTTGGCAAGCACGCTGATCGTGATCACTACCACAACGGCGAAGAGTAGAAGCAGGGCGCGGCGGCGGGCGGCGGCGCCGGCCGCCCGCCGCCGCGCCCCTTCGGCCACCCGAGTGTCAGCCCGCAGACTGTCTGTGCCCGCATGACTAATCATCCTTCACATATTCGCCGCTGCCAATCCCCGGTCCTTCCCTCACTTACCAGACCGCCGGAAGGCAGCCCAGCCCAGATACTCCGCGCCCTCGCCCAACTCCTCTTCGATGCGTAGCAACTGGTTGTACTTGGCTGTACGCTCCCCGCGAGCGGGGGCCCCAGTCTTGATCTGCCCGGCATTGATAGCTACCACCAGGTCAGCGATAGTGCTGTCGTCCGTCTCCCCTGAGCGGTGACTGACTACCGTGCTATAGCCGGCACAGTGAGCCAGAGCGATGGTGTCCAGGGTCTCGGTCAACGTGCCGATCTGGTTCAGCTTGATCAGGATGCTGTTGGCCACTCTCTGTTCTATCCCCTCGGAAAGTCGGGCGGGGTTGGTCACAAAGATGTCGTCCCCCACCAACTGGATGCGTGCTCCCAACAGACGGGTCAGCTCCGCCCAGCCCCGCCAATCGTCTTCGGCCATTCCGTCCTCGATGCTGATTATGGGATAGCGCTCACAGAGGTCGACATAGTAGGCCGCCAGCTCTTCCGGATGGAGCAGACGAGCTTCGCTGGAAAGAACGTAGAGTCCACGATCGACGTCAAAGAACTCACTGGCTGCAGGATCCAAAGCAATGGCGATGTCCTCTCCCGGCGTGTAACCCGCCTTCTCCACCGCCTCCAGGATGACCTTGATCGCATCCTCGTTGCTGTCGAGGTCTGGCGCAAAACCGCCTTCGTCCCCCACTGCGGTAGACAGCTTCTGACTGCCAAGCACCTTCTTCAGCGAGTGGTATACCTCCACCCCCATACGCAGGGCCTCGCTGTAGGTGGGGGCCCCTACCGGCACGCACATGAATTCCTGCAGATCGACGTTGTTATCAGCGTGCTTGCCGCCGTTTACGATGTTCATCATCGGCACCGGCAAGATATGGGCATTCACTCCGCCCAAATAGCGGTAAAGAGGAAGACCCACCGCCTCCGCTGCTGCCTTTGCCACCGCGAGCGAAGCCCCCAGAATGGCGTTCGCCCCGAACCGACACTTGTTCTCCGTCCCGTCTGCCTCTATGAGGGCTTTGTCGATCGCTCGCTGGTCGAGAGCATCCATGCCTGTAAGGAGGTCATTGATCTCACCGTCCACATACTCGACAGCTTTGCGCACCCCTTTGCCCCCGTAGGCCTTCTCGCCGTCCCTCAGTTCGACCGCCTCCAAGGTGCCCGTCGAGGCTCCGGAAGGTATGGCCGCTCGCCCAACGGCACCACTCGCCAGTTCCACCTCGACCTCGACCGTAGGGTTGCCCCGTGAGTCAAGGATCTGCCGACCATGCACTCCCACGATCACGGTCATTTCTCTTGCTCCTTCTTGGCCCGTTGATAGTAAGCCTCTTGCTCCGCTAGACCCATCTCCGCGAACACGTGACCATCTTCACCAGCCGCAGTCGCCGCCGCCTCGACTCGCTCCTTGAACCGGAGCGCAGAGCGACGAAGAGCCAGCTCGGGGTCTACTCTCAACTTGCGCGCCAGATTGACCACGGCGAAGAAGAGGTCACCGACCTCTTCCTCGACCCGCCGGCGCTCTGGCTCCCGGGCCAGCTCCTGCTCAAGCTCGCCAAGCTCCTCTCTTACCTTGGTCAGTACGTCGACCGCTTCCTCCCAATCGAAGCCGACAGCTGCCGCGCGCTGCTGGAGCTTCTGGGCGAAGAGCGTCGCGGGGAAAGTGACCGGCACCTCATGAAAGATGCCTTGCCGCCCCTCTGCTTCCCGTTTTATCACCTCCCAGTTCTCCCGCACCTGCTCAGGGGTATCTGCCGAGCCCTCCCCGAACACATGAGGATGCCTACGCACCAATTTCTCACGGATAGCCGCCGCCACCTGACCCAGGTCGTATAGTCCGGACTCCTCTGCCACCACTGCCAGGAAGTACACCTGGAAGAGAAGGTCCCCCAGCTCGCCACAGACTGCTTCATCGCCACGCTCCTCCCGATGATGGATGGCATCAGAGAGCTCGTAGGTCTCCTCTAAGGTGTAAGCCACGATACTTTCTGGGGTCTGCTTCCGATCCCAGGGGCATTCCCTTCGTAGCCGCCATGTCAAGTCGTACAGCAGCCCGAGCTCCTCGATTATGCGTTCGCGGGACACGTCCATCTAACCTCGAGACATCAGCTCTTCTCAGGCCGCCGGAGACCTCAGGAGTCGCTCGTCGTAGAAGTCGGTTCGAACCCCGACCGGTAGGTCACCCCGAGAGCCACCAGCCGTTCCCTCAGCCAATCCTCCCACGCCTTCCTCTTGAGACTGACAAGAAGGGCGGAGCGGACACTTTCCTTCACTTCCTCATAGGCCAGCTGCCGACCAGGGATGATATCGGTCACTTGGATGAGGTGATAGCCGTATTGGGTCCGCACCGGCTCGGAAAGATCACCTTTGCGCAGAGCGAACACCGCCTCTTCGAATTCCGGGACCAGCTGGCCCCGTGTTATCTCACCCAACTCCCCCCCGTTGTCTGCGGTAGCTTTGTCATCAGAGTACTTGGCAGCCGCCGTCCCGAAGTCTCGACCGTTCAAGATCTCGCTGCGGATCTGCTCCGCCTCGGCCTTGGCCGTCTGCCAGTCCACCTCGCTCGGCAGGATGACCTCGTCGCCGGCTGGGGTGACGTAGGGGGACACAAGGATGTGACGGGCTTTACGGACCTCCCCTTCCGTATAGTCCGCTTTGTGAGCCTCGTAGTAAGCCCTCACCGCGGCTTCGGTCACCTCCGCCCCCCGCGTGATGGCCGTCTTCATCTGGTCGAGGAGCAACCGCTCCCGCACTGAGCGCTCCAGATCAGCCGCGGTCAACCCTTGCTTCTCGAGCGCAGCCTGGAAGCGGACTTCATCCCCCTGGAACATCTGGCGTAGCTTGTCGATCTCGGCCTGGACCTCCGCCTCCGTCACCGTGATACCGTAACTTGGTGCTTCTTGCCTCAGGATCTCGATCACCACCAGGTGTTGGACGACGTTGCGCTCGAACTGTTTGAAGAGCTCAGGCTGCTGCTTCTTGTCGGGCGCTTTGCCCGCCCTCACGTAGGCATCCCGCACGCCTTCGAACTGTTCTTGAGAGATCAACACGGTGCCCACCCGAGCTACCGCCCCTGTAGGAAGCGTGTCGTCCCTGCCGCAGGCGGCAGGTAGGACCAGCACCAAGCCCAGAATCGGCACCGCGGCCCGGAGGACGAGCCTTCGCATCAAGCGGGTATCTCCTTCCCCGTCGGAAGACCTTCCCGGGTAGAGAGCGCGAGTATATCACCGAGTATTCCGCTGACCGCCTCCCGCAGACCGCGCGCGTCGCCCCGTAGACCCAACGACAGCTGGCCCTGCAGCGGTGAATAGACGTAACGCCGGTCTCGCGCCCGTAACTGCTCCCTGGCCCCCGGAGGTAGCTCTAGCCCGGTGATGACCACCCGGTCCCGCCGCGCGAGGAGAGAATCGGCGCCCAGACCCTGAAGGATCACCCGCACTTCGCCCA
>CAKZRW010000106.1 GCA_937148845.1 uncultured Actinomycetes bacterium
TGTTCGTGGGGGTGGGCGCCAGCCGGGTGCGCGACCTTTTCGATCAGGCCAAGCAGAACCAACCCTGCATCATCTTCATCGATGAGATCGATGCGGTGGGGCGTCACCGCGGCGCCGGCTTGGGTGGCGGTCATGACGAGCGCGAGCAGACGCTCAACCAATTGTTGGTGGAGATGGACGGGTTCGAGGCCAACGAAAGCATCATCGTGATGGCCGCTACCAACCGCCCCGACATCCTCGACCCGGCACTCCTGCGGCCCGGACGCTTTGACCGCCAGATCGTCGTCGACAGGCCCGACCGGGAAGGGCGCAAAGCCATTCTGGCTGTCCATGCCAGAGGCAAACCGCTCGCTCCCGGCGTTGATCTCGAACTCTTGGCTGCTCAGACGCCGGGTTTCACCGGAGCCGATCTTGCCAACCTGGTGAACGAGGCGGCTCTACTTGCCGCCAGGAGGCGCAAGCGGGTCATCGAGATGGAGGAGCTCGAGGAAGCGGTCCTCCGGGTGATCGCAGGCCCGGAGAAGAAGTCCCGCATCCTTTCCGAGGAGGAGAAACTGATCACCGCCTACCATGAGACAGGTCACGCTTTGGTGGCCCATTATCTGCCTAATGCCGACCCCGTCCACAAGATCTCCATCATCAGCCGTGGGCAGGCTCTGGGCTACACCATCACTCTACCCACCGAGGACAAGTTCATGGTCAAGAAGAAGGAGATCATGGACAAGTTGGCCCATATGTTGGCAGGTCGGGTGGCGGAGGAAATAAGGTTCGACGACATTACTACCGGAGCGGCCAACGACCTCCAGCGGGCGACGGAGACGGCGCGCCGGATGATCACCCAATATGGTATGAGCGAGAACCTGGGTCCTCTCACCTTTGGCCATGACCCGGCCCAGCCCTTTGTGGGGCGAGACTACGGCATGGGCCAGGAGTATTCCGATGAGACGGCCGAGAAGATCGATGCCGAGATCCGGCGGGTCGTAGACGAGGCCTACGAGCGAGCGCGCCAGGTTCTCCTGGAACATAGAGACGAGCTGGACAAGATTTCCCTGCTCCTTATCGAAAAGGAGACCATCGACCGCGACGAGTTCGAGGCGATACTGGCGGGTCAAGACCCGGAAGAAGTCTTCCGGGCCAAGGACGAAGCCAGGGCTCGTAAGGAGGCCGAAGCCAAGCGCGTCCAGCGGCAGCGGCGCCCCCGTGAAGAAAGTCTTGCTCCCGAGGGCGGGGAGCGGGTGGCCCCGGGCGGGGTAGCTCCCCTCACACCTTATAACGAAGAGTGAGGCGGGCAGCCGCGTGGACCGGGCCAAGATAGAGCAAGCAGTCCGTCTCCTCTTGGAGGGCATCGGCGAGGACCCTGACCGGGAGGGTCTGCGAGAGACCCCGCGGCGCGTAGCGGATTTCTACTCTGAGGTCATCGCGGAGGAACCCCGCGATCTGTCCTCTCTTGTGGTCGACATCGGCTCCGACACCCATCAGGAGCTGGTCCTGGTGCGCGATATCGTGTTCCACTCCCTTTGTGAGCACCACTTGACGCCCTTCTTCGGCAAGGCTCATGTGGCCTATATCCCTTCGCGGAACGGTCGCATCACCGGCATCTCCAAGATCGTGCGCCTGGTGCAGGTGGCTGCCGCTCGCTTGCAGCTCCAGGAACGCCTGACCTCCACCATCGCGGACACCCTGATCAAGTCGCTCGACCCCGAGGGCGTACTCGTGCTCATCGAGGCCGAGCACCTGTGCATGTCCATGCGGGGCGTGAGGGTGCCCGGTTCCCGGGTGGTGACCTCGGCCGTGCGCGGCATCTTCCGCACCAACCCGGCCACCAGGGCGGAAGTCCTCGCCTTGATCGAAGCCCACGAGTCCTAGACCGGAGCTGGGCGGCGTGATCCCGGCGTTCGGCAAACCCCACGTCATCTGTCTCCGCCACCGAGATGAGGTGCGTGCGGCTCTCCGCCAAGCCCGCGTTTCCGAGCCGGGCATCGAGATCATGGAGGGCAAGGGCCTTTTCCGAGCTGTGCGTGTGAGTGGGCTCGACGCCCGGGCTGCCAACATCTTGAAGCAAGAGATGCTCTCTCGGGGTGGAGAGGTCGCCACTTCGCGCGAGGTCTACGCGCTTGGAGGCGAGAGCGCGGACTGTGTGATCATGGGGACAGTCACCCAGTTCGAGCGGCTGCTGCCCAAGCTGAGGCAGCAGCCTTTCGGCCTGCGCAGACTGGCCGTCTCCCTGGAGGCGGCTCTCCGCCATTTCGAGCAGAAGCTCCCTGCCTGTCATCCTGCCCTGGATCTCTCGGAGGGGCCCCTTCTCATGGGAGTGGTCAATGTAACGCCCGATTCATTCTCGGATGGGGGAGACTTTCTGGATACCGACCGTGCGGTGCAGGCAGCTCGCGAAATGGCGGCGCAAGGGGCGGCTCTCATCGACGTGGGAGGGGAGTCTACGCGGCCGGGCGCAGACCCTCTCCCCCTGGATGAAGAACTCAGGCGGGTGCTTCCGGTGGTAAAGACGCTGGCTCCAGATCTGCCTGGACGTATCTCGGTCGATACTTACAAGGCTCGGGTGGCGGCAGCAGCCCTGGAGGCGGGGGCTTTCATGGTCAATGACATCTCCGCTCTGCGCATGGACCCGGACATGGTACCTGTGCTCCGAGACGCAGCCTGCCCGGTGGTGCTGATGCACATGCAAGGAACGCCCAAGACCATGCAGGAGCACCCCACGTACAGCGACGTGGTGGAGGAGGTGTATACCTTCCTCCTGGAGCGCCTGGAGTGGGCGGTAGACCAAGGCCTGGCCGAAGAGAATCTCTTGGTGGACCCTGGCATCGGCTTCGGGAAGACCTTGGAGCACAACCTGGAGCTGCTGCGGAACCTGGAGGTCTTCCGATCGCTGGGAAGACCGGTAGTGGTGGGGACCTCGCGCAAACGCTTCTTAGGGGAGATACTAGGTCTGCCCGAGCCAAAGGCCCGGGATATAGCTACCGCATTCACTACTGTGATGGCCGCTCTGGCAGGGGCGCATATTGTGCGCGTGCACCGCATCGACTTGAACCGCGACGCGGTGCGCCTGACCCAGGCGGTCCGCGGTTGGTAGCGGGTCGAGCAAAGTCTAGGCAGAGGGGGCGCAAAGGTGGACATCTTCATCGAGGGACTGGAAGTCTATGGTCACCATGGGGTCACCGACGAAGAGAAGGTCCTAGGGCAGAGGTTGCTCTACGATGTGCGCCTCACTGTAGAGGACTGTCCGGCCGCCTTCACCGATGACCTGGATGGTACCGTCGACTACACGGAAGTAGTCGACCTCGTCATCGAGATCGCCACCACCAACAGCTTCTCACTCTTGGAACGGCTAGCGCAAGCGACGGCTGAGGCCATACTGCGCCGGTTCCCCGTGGACGGCGTATGGGTACAGGTAACCAAACCGCATCCGCCCGTAGCTTGTGCGCTGTCCAGCGTGGGAGCCGCGGTGGAGCTGATACGGGCTGATCTTGAGGCCGTGTGAATGGCCGGACGGAGACTGCCTAGAGTCGCTCGGGTCTTCTTAGGCGCCGGCTCGAATCAGGGAGACCGGCTGCGCTACCTCGCCGAGGCCAGGCGGGGCGTCCAGGGGCTGCCGCGGACGCGGTTGACACGCTGTTCCAGTGTCTACGTCACCGCGCCTGTGGGGGGACCGCCCCAGGATGACTACTTCAACCAGGTA
>CAKZRW010000107.1 GCA_937148845.1 uncultured Actinomycetes bacterium
GCGCGACGCTCAGCGCACATATCGGAGCCACGCGTATTCCCATCGGGTAGGGCCAGCATCATCAGTCAACCATCTCCACAATTTCACCGAAGGGTGCCTTGTCTGCATCGGTCGTGACCCACAGCACAGGTGCATCGGGCTGATCACCGAAGCTGTTGCAGCACAGGTCAGTGAGGAACACGATGGCGACCGGGTTGATCCCGAGTTCAATGATCTTGGCAAACACCGGAGCGAAGTCGGTACCGCCGCCGCCGTGGGGTTTGATGTCCAGATCATCGTGTGGTTCGTAGCTCTCCACGTGACTGACCTCGCTGTCGAAGTACATCACGTGGATACGCTCAGGCATCAGGTCTTCCTTGACCTTGGTGACCTCAGCAGCGAACTGGTTGATCGTATGCTGGTCGATGGAGCCAGAGCAGTCCACTGCGAACAGCACCTCACCCATCGCCTCACCGTTGACACTGGGCAGGTACATCCCTTGCGCAATGAATCGGCGATTGAACCGAGCGAACGAGCGGCTGTCGTTGCGGGCTTTGACGAGGAAGCGTTGCAGCACCTCACGCCAGTCCACCTTGGGTTGCAGCACCTCATTGACAAGCCGTTGCATGTTGGCAGACATCTTGCCCATCATCTTCGCTGCCTGTGCAGCTTGGGCCACCTTCACCTTCCACTCGGCCTGTAGCTGCTGCTGTTCAGCAGGGCTACCCTCACCGTCCTCGCAATCGTCGAGCGGGCCACCGGGTTCACCAGCACCAGAGCTGCCGTCTTCAGGCTGTTCCGGCAGGATGTTGTAGATGCCCTCGCTGGTACCGTGACCGGCGTTGTAGATGTTGTTGTCAAGCAGCCCCATCCTGGGCATCCGACCGATACCCTCATCGACCAACAACTTGTTGATCACGTAGTCAGCGGCCATGTTCCACTTGCGCGGTGCCCTGTTACCGCGCCGGAAGTTGTGCTCCAGCATGGGGTGGAAACACTCGTGGGCCACGAGGAACTTGACCTCCTCATCGGTCAGGCTGTCCACGAACTCGGGGTTGAACTTGATCCGCTTGCCGTTGGTTGCAGCAGTGGGGATGTTCTCGTCGAACTCGAAGGGCAGGTTCAGGGCGATGGTACCAACGAAGGGATACTCCAGGATCAGAGCAGTCTTGGCTTTCGCCAGCTTGGTACCCAGCTTTTTCAGGTCGATGGTTGCAGTTGTCATTTCATTCTCCGTTCGAGTTCAGTTATCACACGCAGCAGATCACCAGCACGGACAGATACTGCCCATGAGTTGATGCCTGCCACTACTTCTTTCTCGGTCTTCCCGAGGTGTCTGTCAAGTTACACACCCTTCACTTGAACGAGGATGGCCGCTTGCTTCATGGAGTCCAAGAGAGCGGCCAGTTCCATCAGAGTGCTCCCATGAAGGTACCCATCTTGTCCATGATCGCCTTCGCTTCAGCGGCGGTATCACGGCGCAGGGCAGGGTCGTTGCGCAGAGCTTCAGGGGGCTTGATCAAGGATGCCTCAACCTGCTGACGCATGGCTTCCAAGTTGGGGTCGTCAGCGAAGTTCAGCCGGGGCAGTAGCGCACAGATTTCCTTGGCGGTCTCGATCATCGAGTCACGGAAGATCGCCTTGGGGTCGGCCAGCTTCTCGGCTATGTGCTTGACCCGTTCGTACAGCCGGTTCCACACGTCCTTCAGTGCCGCCAGCTCTGCCTCCTTCACACGTCGCTCAACGTCTTGCTGGATGCGTTTCAGTTCCTCCGAACCGATGGCGACACGGAAATCCGCACTGGGTACAGGGAACACGGCCATGTCCATGTTGAACTTGTATCGCAGCTCCAGCGCGGTTGGATAGTCATCCGGGTCGTACAGCGAACCAAGGGTGCGCTGGGCATCGAGCTTCATCTGGCCGTACTCGTCGAGAAACTCCTGCACCAACTGCTCCCACTCGCCCTTCTCCTTGCGGAAGTCGGTCATGAAGGACAGATAGTTGGCAGTGGGTAGCATCCGCGTACCATCGATACCCCACGGTAGGGTGGACTCATAGTACTTGGTGCGTATCAGCGTGGTCTTGCGGTAGATGTTCTCCAGCTTGTCGTTCATGGGCAGCAGGGACTTGTTGAAACGGCCAGCAGCAGACGCTGCACCGTGGGCCGTCGTCACCTCCTTGGAAGCACGTTTGTCGTACTTGCGGGCAGTCCACTGGGACACGTTGAGTTGCACCAGCAGGGCACGGTCGGTGAGATTCATTCTGTCACTCCTGAAAGATGTTGGTATATGAGTTTGGCGTAGGTTTCCGACTTGGTGCGGATCGCTCGGCAGCGTTTCTCCACTGGGGAGTACCACCGAACGATCCACCAGCGGCCTCGTTGGTAAAGCTCAGGCTTGTCCCGACTCGGCCACCGCATGTCAGAACAGCACACTTTGGTGGGCCAAACTCCACTTGACGAAGGCTTGCGTGTTGGCAAGGTCGGGGTTACGCCGTACTGCCATAGACATGGATAGTACGCTGAACTCCGGTGGCATCCGGTCGATGTAGGTCACGAACCGATCCATGTTGTCATCCGTGGCACGTTGGGCCAGTGCGCCAGACAGGGCGTACAGGATAGCCGGGTCTGTGGGAACGTCCGCAGTGGTAGGGTTGAGCAGGATAGCGTCAGGGTTGGGCAGCTTACGGAAAATGCGGAGGAAGCCCACGAACTCGGCAGCAGCACCCTCACCCACAGCACCCTTGAAGCACTCGAACTCAGCCTCGGCAGGGACAGTACCCAGCACGTCGGACACACCCTCAACCCATGCTCGGGGGGTGGCGTTCTGATCCCGCTGCGGATCGAAGTCGTGCAGCAGACCGGGACGGAAGCGGATGAAGCTGATCACCTCGGGCTTGACACCGTGGTTGATGGCCCATGCAGTCCAGTCGTCGAGGTGGGTTTCCAACTCCAGCACCGTCTCACGGTTGCGGAGATGACTCAGCACCCGGTTGGCACCAGCACGGTCAGACTGCCTGTTGCCGGTGCACACCACCATCCAGCCATCCGGCATGGGGATACCGTGAAGGGTTCGGGCTTGGCAGATGTTAGCCAAGACCTTCTGCAAGTCAGGGCCAGCTTGGTTGCGGTCGTCGAACAGCAGGATGCCACGCTCTGGAGCTTTGCCCTTGACGGGGAACCAGTCGGGCAGCTTGTAGTGCAGCTTATCACCATCGGGGAACAGGATACCGAAATCCTCCACCAGCATGGTCGGCATGTGACGTTCGATGCAGGGAACGTCAAGTTCCTGTGCCACTTCGTGGACGATGGTCGTCTTACCACCGCCGGGAGCACCCTCGATACACAGGGTACGGGTGATGGGAAACAGGGACTTGATGGTTTCTTTGAGTAGTGTGGCCCGCATGGTTACTTCCTTTCGGACTTGGGTCGATGGTCAGGGCCGTGGGATACCACGAAGATGGGCCGGTCAAGACCGGCGTTTAGCTCGTCTCTGGTTCGTTTCGCTTTCTCCTTGTCGTCAAAGTAGATGAAGTACCCCTTGGAATCACGTACCTTGGGGCCGTACTTGCCATACCGCAGGCAGAACAGTCGCAGCGGTGGACTATCGGATGAAGACGCACTCGTAGGCATGTCGTACCCCCTTGGAGTCGATGTAGGTTTCACCACAGCCAGCCATCCACTCGATCAGGACGACGGCTCCCAATACGGCGAAGGCTGTCACCATTGCGACAGTTGCCAGCCAACGGACAACACATTTCACTCGCATATTTCCTCCAGTTCATCATCAAGCTCGTTGGCTACGATGGACTCCCACACCGCCTCATCACTTGTGAGGTACTCGTACTCCTCCTCCAAGTCCTTGTACAACTGCCGCATGTGACCCTTGAATGCATCGCGGAACGTCTCCTCCATCGAGGAGAAGTCAAACCCCCGCAGCACAACGAGCCATACCACAGAGCGGAAGTCATCCACCTTATAGGGACTGTATCGCTCGATGAACCAGTCATCATCCTCCCCGTCTGGGTTGGGCATGTCGGCATCGAAGACCGTGCAGTTCTCGTGGTAGTAGTGACCGCTGTGCTTCACACTGAACGCCCAGTGGTTGTTGGCAAACTCCATCAACACGTCGTTGGTTATCCCCACCGTTGGCAGGAACAGGCTCCAGTCATCGACCCAACCCTCGAAGCAGGCACCATCACCCTGTGACCAGAAGCCACTAAAGTACATCCGCTCAACGCGGATACCGATGGCTTCCATACGCTTTTTGAAGTTGCTGTAGATGGAATCCCACCATTCGTGGTCGGTGTTGATGTCCCGGTACCTGTCGATCAGGGCCTGTTGTGCTTCGGTGAACGTGGTCATGCTGCAACTCCTTGGAGGATGCGTTCCTTGGCAATGGCCCAGTACCCCCCACGAGCCAGCCGCTGCATCCACTCGGTGGACAGCGGCACAGTGGGGCAGAGCGGGTGTGTCTGACTCCGATGCTTGGAAGTGGTGACACTGAAGCGGTCCTCGTTCTCAAACCAAATCCCATCGGCCCAGACGAACAGCGGATGGTGCGGGCCGTAGCTGTAAACCACGTACCACGTGGTTCCATCCTCGCTGGTCCGAGTGTGGGCGAACAGGTTGCTCCCTTGGAAGGGGAGCCGTTGCTGCACGAACTTCCGTGCATCTCGGTTGGTGATCTTCATAGGTGTGAACCTCAGATGGATACGATGCGACAGCGCATCCCACAAGGCACCACTGGGTGATGCCTTGTAAGCTGATATGTCAGTCCTCGGGATTGAGACAGTTGGTGAACATACCTTCAGGAGTGAAACCCGTAGTGGTCGCCATGCCATACGGCACCGATGACATAACCACGTTCACCCTGTTCGTTGAGGTAGACCGCAACCATGTCAGTGTCACCATCCTTGTAGATGTTGACAGTTGGGAACGTCATGTTCCATGTTGACAGTCGACCAATGGCCCTGTACCACTCAGTGTGGTCAGTCTCGTGTTGCATGGTCTGCTGTTGAACAGCATCCATGTGGATGATGACAGTGCGGTGTTCAGCCATGATGTCACCGCACTTCATCAGACCAAGTAACAAAGGCCACTTGGCATACCCCGCTGGTGTCCACTGGACGAATCTCCCAGAAGTCACCAGCTTGGCACACCACTTACACACGGCACCAGCCTGTCCAACCAGCAACACGTTTGACAGCTTCGATGATCCCTCGACGGGACGTGGCCTTGGTGGAACCACGTTTGACCCAGCAGTAGTTGACTTCACCACCAAAGGTGTCAGTCACTTCGATGTTGTACATGGCAGACCTCACTTCATCAGGACACGAGCTTCAAACCCGGCTCCTCGAAGCCGGTTGAGGAAAGCACAAGCAGCATCGTCCCGCTTGTACCAGCGGAAGTACATCGTGTCTCCCTCGATCCACTTGACAACGAAGCGGAGGTTTTCTTGCTTACGGGTTTTGCGAGGGGCGATGTAGGGTAATTGCTGAACAGTGACTTTCTCAGACATGGTAGTCTCCAGTAGGATCAGGCCAGCTTCTGAACAGCAGGCTTGATGACGGTCAGAGCGCCGGGGGCTTTACGTTCCGGCAACAGAGCGATGTAAGGCTTACCCCAACGATCCGCCATGAGAACCGGGGTGTCACCGAGTTGTTCCGGCTTGAACACTCGAACTTCCATCTTGTGTTTCTTCGCCAGTTGACACATGGTCTTGTACAGTTCAGCCACATTCTCGTGATTGAACTTGCCCTCAGCATCGGGCTTTACAACCAGTTGGTTCTGACTGTTGCTGTAAACAGAAACTTGACCTTTGTAAATCTTCGCCATGATGGCTCCTTAAAGAGGCGCTGAAAGCCCAGCACCGAGGCAGAGCCAGTCTCGCCGACGCCGCGCCGAGCGTCAAGTTGGGCGGCGTTATCCCGGAAAAGCACTGTAAAGTGCGCCTCAGACGTTTCTAAGCGGGGCCGCAGCGGCGCGGCGCTGTAAATCCTCCATGTCCCAGTCGCTTTCGTCCAGTTCCCCAAGGTCTGGGATGAGTCCATCACTGTCAAGTGGTGGTTGCGGGGGCTGTACCACGGGTGTGTGGTCCTGATAAGTGCGGGTGGTAGCCTGCTTGGGCTTGTATCCAATGGCTTTGGCAGTCTGTTGGACCATGAATGTGCTGACAGGGATCATGTTGGCGGCGCAGTAGTCCACGAGGGCTTTGTGAAAGTCGTTGGTCAGGCGGATGGTCAACTGTTTGGTCCTCATGTAAAGCTCCGGTGTACACACCAACAGCGGTGCGGTACTAACTCTACTCGATGTCTGTGCGACAGTCAAGTGATGTCTCTCAGTATGTCTCTGCGCTGTCTCTAAGACATCAAATGGGATCAGCCGATGACATCAATCTGATGTCTGTTGCATGTGCATTTTTCGGCTTTTTCGCTGAAAAATCTAGATTGTGCCTCATCAAGTACCTTGTCAAATGGATCGTCTAAGTACTTGATTTTATTGGAGAAAGTGCGTGACGATCTAGATGATCTACGATTTTTGAGGTAATGTGGCGCACACGGAGTGTCAAGGTCTTGGATGGTAGGAGCCATCGCCTTTGTGAAAGGGTATTGAGAAAAAACCTATATTTTCTATATCGTATAGATTGTTTTACAGAGCCAGCTCCCGTGGTCTCATCAGCGCAAGTGGTTGATTTCACTGGACTTTTTCCACAACTTGACACTTTACATGCGTATAGTTAGCTAGGGTAAATGTAAAAAATCACGGTAAGTTGACATCAGATCGCATAGCTTGCCGTGCCTCGCTCTACAACTTGACATGTAAAGTGTAATGTTATAGCGAAGTGTAAAGCTGCTGCCCGGCGGCCCAGTCCCCCCGATGTAAAGTCGTAAGGTAGCGGCGAGGCTGGTGCTATAAACCCCCGACGTATGGTGTTCGAAAAACACAAAGAAAAGCGAGGGCACGCCCCCCCCCCGCAGGTCAGTCAGTCGTCAACCCGAGTCAGTCGTCAGCCCGAGTCAGTCGTCAGCCCAGATGCGAAGTGCGTAGGCAAAAAGAAAACCCGCCTTGCGGCGGGTTTGTGGTTGTGGTTAGAAGTAGAGTCCCATCAGCGCAAGCTCTGCCGTGAGACCTGGGACGATGGGAGGTTGCGCGTCTCAGTTTCTCGGTCGTGTCTGCTCCAGCCGTTCGCGTGCGCGTGTGATGCGAGACACAGCGACCTCGATCAGCAGCCGGTATTCGCGGTGCGTGTCGTCGTCGTGCTTAGCCTTGGACGCGGCTAAGAAATCATCGACCGAGCCGCTAAAACAGCCGCGCGTCACCTCGAGCTCGTTGGACGTCGTGTTGTAGACCGTGAGCGTTCCGTTCTCACTACCCACTTTCGAAGCCCAGAAGATGAG
>CAKZRW010000108.1 GCA_937148845.1 uncultured Actinomycetes bacterium
CCGGCCGGCACCCTCGTCCTGAGACCGGCTGGTGAGCACTCGGTCGAGCGCATCCAACTCCAAGGCTCTAAAGCCCGGTTCTCCGACGCTAGCAAAGATCGCCTGGATGGGCGAGCCTGAGAGCCGCTCGGTCTCCTCGTCGAGATCGACTAACTCCCAGCCCAGTAGCCCCGCCAAAGCAGCCCCCACGGCGGTCTTGCCACTGCCCATGAAGCCGCTGAGAATCACGAGCGGCGCCAAAGCCCCCGCTCCTCCAGCCGGCCTTCATATGCGTTGACCGAGCGAACCAACTCGTCCATGCTGTCTCCGCCGAACTTGGCCAGATAGGCCCGGGCAAGCACGTAGGCGACCATGGCTTCGCCCACTACTCGGGCAGCGGGCACGGCTGCTATGTCACTCCTCTCCACGTGCGCTTTTGTCGGCTTCAGACTAGCCAGGTCCACCGAATCCAGGGGAGAGGTGAGCGTGGGGATAGGTTTCATGGCCGCCCTCAACACCAGCGGCATGCCATTGGTTACGCCGCCCTCGAGTCCCCCCGCCCTGTTGCTGCGCCGAGTGATGAACCGCCCCCGCGCGTTCTCGACCAGACAGAACGGGTCGTGCACTAGCGACCCCGGCAGGGCCGCTTGCGCGAATCCGGCGCCGATCTCCACCCCTTTGATGCCAGGGATGGAGCCCAAGGCCCACAGCAGAAGGGCATCGAGGCGCTCCTCGGGTGTGGCGTATCCCCCGACCCCCGGGCAGACACCCCAGCACCAGATCTCGAACACGCCCCCTAGGGACTCCCCAGCGGCGCGAGCCTCGTCAATCGCCTTGCGCATGGCCTCAGCCGCCACTGGGTCATCACAAGCCACATCAGACGCCTCTACTGCAGCCCAATCAATGTCATCCGGGCTTACCCTTTCCTCTCCCGTCGCGCTTACCGGCCCGATACGGACCACCCGCCCGCGGACAGCCACTCCGACTTCTTCGAGCAGACGCTTGCAGACCGCCCCTCCGGCCACCCGTGCGACCGTTTCTCTTGCGCTGGCTCGTTCCAGCACGTTGCGCAGGTCCCGATGACCATACTTCATCGCGCCAGCGTAGTCGGCATGTCCTGGGCGGGGAACAGTGACGGGAGCGATCTGCCCCTCGGCTTCGCCGCTCAACGCCTCCACAGCCATGACCGATAACCAGTTCACATGGTCACGGTTATCTACGGCTATGGCGATAGGGCTACCCAGCGTTCTCCCCAGACGGACCCCAGCGAGGATCCGGGCCTTGTCCCTCTCGATGGCCATGCGTCCGCCGCGACCGTACCCCACGGTGCGGCGAGCTAGTTCCTTGTCGATGTACTCGTCATCAAGAGCCAGGCCGGCCGGCACTCCCTCCAAGAGGCAGAGTTCCGCTGCCCCGTGGGACTCCCCGGCCGTGGACATACGTAGAGTGCACACCTTCTACCCCTTGTTCGCCAGAGCCGGGGGGACCACTTCGCTCCCGCCCGGCTCTCTCCCACAATCACGCAGCGAAGTTGGGATCACTCGTACACGATCTGGCCTTCCCGCAGTTCCAGCGGCTCGCTTCCGTGCAGGAGTATGACCACCTTGCTAACCGTGTCGATATCAAGCACCTTGAATTGACCCCAGCTTGTGGACACCACG
>CAKZRW010000109.1 GCA_937148845.1 uncultured Actinomycetes bacterium
CCCAGCTCTGAAGCAGGTTCATGAACGGAATGTGGAACGCGGCCAGGTGGGTGTAGACTGTGGCCAGGAAGAGGACCCGTCGGCAAGTCGCCGGGCCAATCTCTTCAGATCTCCGCATGTGCTGCCTCCCCGTCCGGAGCCCCGCAAGCAGCAGCGAGCCCGAGGAACAGCCAGAAGTGCCTCCAGTGGAGGCTGTCGATAAACGCGCTGTTGACCAGCATCCCGTATAGAGCTGCCAGGATCACACAACGAAGGGACCGCTCATCTTTGGATCTGGCCCTGAGGAGAGAGACAGCGGCGCGCCAGAGGCAGAATCCCACCAAAACAGCAAAGGAGAGCGCTGCCAGCCAACCGTTCTCAAGCAGAACCCGGAGGTAGAGGTTGTGCGCCGCATAGTCAAAGACTCGCTCGGTCTCTCCTGGGCCGATTCCCCATGGGGTTCGCGGAATCAGGGCGAGAATGGCTGACTGAACCTGGAATCGTTGCTGGTCGTAGCTCATCAGACCTGCCCGCTCACTTACTGTCCGTATGACCGCGGCGTTCAGGACAGCGACACCAGCGATCCAGAGTGCAGCAGAAGCTACCCCGAGGGCCAATCGTGCCACTGAGCGCCAAGTCACAGATGCCGAGAAAACGGTGTAGATAGCCAGGGCTACAGCCATGTTCAGCCACCCAGCCCTTGAGAGCGAGAGCACCTGGCCGGCCACCAGCAGGCCCACGGCAACCGACCAGGCGACATGAGCCTTGCCTTCAGCTCGCAGAAGCTTGTGGACCGCAAAAAGGACCGCCGGCACAAGGAACGCGCCGTAGACATTGGGATCCTTGAAGCCCGCGACCGCCCTATACCCTCCCCACACGAACCTGTCGAAGCCGGGAGCCCCGGCGACGCCCAGCCACCCTAGGGCCGCTGCTAGTAGCCCTGCCGCCAAGTAGCCCCACCAGATCCAGCGATCGGCCATGGCTCTGTGCCCCACAGAAAGCGACGCGAAGAAGGCACCAGACACGGCGAGGTACCCGGTGATGAACACGTAGCGCAGACTGCCTGCCACGTTTCCCGTGTTCGCTAGCGATATCCCGCTCAGAATCAGGAAGCCGGCAAGCACCGCGCCGGGGACGACGAGAGAGCGGTGGACACGAAGCGAACCCGCTACCAGACCCAAGAGAACCAGGGCAGCCATTCCGTACTCATACGGGGCAGGCTCCGGTCTCACGAAAACCCCAGTCATTAGCACCACTCCTGCAAGGTACGGAAGAGCCCTCCGGATATTGCCCCTCATGACCCGACCCTCCTCACCACTGACAGGATGACCCGCCGGGCGTACTTGGCAAGCGACCATGGAGCGCACAGGGCTAGATCGTGGCACCCGATCTGACCCCTGCGGAAGAGTCGCCAGTACGTCTCCAACTCTCCCTTCTCCATTGACCAGAGGCCCCGGCTTAGTCCACCTTCACCGTAGGGGGCCTTGTGGATGTAAGCAAGCGCACGTTCGATGAGAACCCCCCGATATCCCCGAAGGAGCAGATCGAGCCAAAGCTCGTAATCTTCGGAGAAGCGGCGTTCCGGGAACCTGCACGGGATGTCTCGCCTGAGAACGACGGTTGACGTAGAGACCACGTTTCGCAGGAGAAGGCTGCGCGCCCGAAGCACGCGTGTTGTGAGATTGCTGTCTCGAACCGCCTGTTCTGCAGTCTCTCCCTTCCCCCTCCAAACTCGCCAGCGGTGAGCCGAGAAGACCACCGCGGGCGAGCGCAGCATGTAGCCAAGTTGGATCGCGAGCTTCATCGGATGCCATGTGTCGTCACTGTCGAGGAAGGCAACGTAGGGCCGCCCGGCCGCTTCCCATCCCACGTTCCGTGCGGCGCCGGGCCCGCGGTTCTCCTCGAGATGGATCACGCGAACCTGCTGAAGGCCATGGGCCTTCGCTGCCTCCTCCAGAGACCTTGCTGTCTCCCCCCCGTCGTGGCTCGCATCGTCAACCACGATGATCTCCTCAGGCGGCCACGTCTGGGCGGCCACCGAGGCTAGGGCTCGGCCGATCGTGCTAGCGCAGTTGTAGCACGGGATGACCACCGACACGGGTGCCCGGCCACTCCGACTATCTGCCTCCATACCTCAACCGATCCTTCAGCCATGCCCCCACCCCAATCGGGAGCATCACCAGGCACACCGCCCGCGATGGCGCGTCTCTCAGCGTCGCCCCAAGGCCGACCTTGGCATGAAGCGAGAATCGCACATAACTCGCGTAGGTACGGAGCAGTCTGAGAGGAGGCATGAGGTGAGGTATACCGGCGAACTCCGCAAAGTACGTCCGCGCCCCTCTTGGGTTCCGCACGGGGAGTGGCACCCTGGCGTTGAGAACGGTCAGCCCGTCCTCTCGGTACTCCACGACCTTCAAGACCTCGTTGAAGAAGCGCATCCGGTAGCGCCTGGCTAGGCGGTTCCAGAGGAGCGCCTCGGGCACGAATTTCTCTCCGGAGAAAACAGGGTAGGGTGTGACCCTTCGCAGCAGTTCTGTAACGAAGAACTCCACCCTATCTCCCCAGACACCATATCTGGTGCTGACCTCGACGTAGGTCGTGTCGAGCCCGTCCAAGGGGTAGGGGCGCGTCACGCACCGTGTCGGATCCTGTTGGTACGCGCACAGACCGCCGATCCCCATGTACGCATCCCTCTGCTCGAGCGGGATCGAGTTCCAGAGCGCCCACGCCCGTTCAACGGCCTGCGGGGGGAAGACATCGTCGGAATCTAGAATCACAAATAGCTCGCCTCTTGCCTCGGCAATGCCGATGTTCAACGCAGTGTGCTTCCCACCATTCTCCTTCCAGAAGTACCGCACGGGGAAGTTTGCCTCTGAACGCCAGCTTTCAACCCGGTCCCTGGTGTCATCGGTTGAGCCATCGTCGACCACCAGCCACTCGAAGTTCCGTGCGGTCTGAGCCTGGAGACTCTCGAACACACGCCCGAGGAGCGCCGCCCGGTTGAAGGTAGGCGTGCACACGGTCACGGCCACTTTTGCTTCAGCGGTCCGCTGATCACCCAACGATTGCCTCCTGGTAGACCGAGGTCACCTTCGCGACCCACACGCTGAGGCTGTGGTGCGCCTGGACGTAAGATCTCGCCGCATGACCCACGGCGAGACTGGTCTCGGAGGGCAGACGACACAGAACCTCGTCAAGCAGATTGCCCAGTTCCTCCCAGTTGCCTGAGCGGAACAAGAAGCCCGTCTCCCGATCCTTGATGATCTCCGCCAATCCGCCCAAGCGCGAGGCGAACACCGGCACACCGCAGCTCATCCCTTCCAACGCGGCAATGGATGTAGCCTCCACAACCCCTTCTGCGGGGACTGACGGGATGATAACAGCCCTCGCTTGCGAGACCAGCTTCGCCATCTCGCTTCGCTGACGCACCGCGCCCAGGAACCGGATTCGGTCCGAAAGCTTCAGCTCTCGGGCGAGGCGCCGTAGGTGCGACTCCTCTGGTCCATCCCCGGCGATCACCAGTTCGAGTTTCGGATCCGTCACCAAGGCCATGGCACGGATGGCGATGTCCACACCATTCTTCCTCACGAGTCTGCGCGGCACCAGCAAGGTCGTGCGGTCGGGAAAGATCGTTGAGGAGGGTGCAAACAGCTCCGTGTCCACTGCGTTGGGGATGACGCAGACTTTCCGTGAGTCCACCCCGTGCTCGCAGACCATGATGTCTCGTTGCCCAGAGTCCACCGCGATAATACGCTGTACACTGGTGTAGGCTTCCCACTCCGAATCGAGAGCGTAGTCGAGATAGCGCGGCGAACGCTCCCCCATAAGCATCCGGATCTCCCTTGAGAGAGGTCCGTGCACGGTGAGAACGACGGGCAGTTCAGCAGATCGGGCAACCCGAGCCGCGAAGGCATCGTGAGCGTGGATCAGGGAGAACCTCCCGCGCTCAACAGCGCGCCTAATCTTGCGACTCAGGTCAGCTAAGCGCATCTTGGTCAACGTGACCCGTCCACCATCCACGCCCCTTCCCACGGCGAGCGCCACCGCCTTCCAGAGGGGTGAGTGGAATCGCTCAGAAGGGTTGACGAACGACCATTGATGCCCCGCATTGGCAAGTGCCTTGGCTAGATCCGTGATATGCGACGGGACTCCGCCAGGGATCCTCAGGGACCACATCGTCGTAATGAGAATCCCTATTCGACTGAACCGCGGCTCCCCTCCTGGGGGCGACCCGCCCGGGGCAGGTGCACCGTATGAGACACCGTCGATCTTCATCTGTCGTCGTGTGCGGTCATCTGTTTCCATTGTTCAGCACCTTGCACAGAATCTCGACAATCCTAGGCGCAGCGTGGCCGTCCCCGAAAGGGTTCTGCGCTTTGCTCATCTTATTGTAAGCCTCTTCATCTCTAATGAGCCTGACGGCCTCAGTAGCAATGCGATCGGCGTCGGTTCCCACGAGTTTTGCAACACCCGCTTCAATAGCTTCCGGCCTCTCGGTTACATCCCGCATGACAAGCACCGGTTTTCCAAGGGATGGGGCCTCCTCCTGAATACCACCCGAGTCCGTCAAAATAAGGTAAGAGCCGTTCATCAGATGCACAAAGCTTACATAGTCCAGAGGGTCGACCAAAACTACCCGCTCATGTTCGCTAAGCTCCTTCATCACGCACGCTCGGACATTGGGGTTCAAATGGACAGGGTAGACCACTTGAACGTCCTGGACATTCTGGACAATTGTACGAATAGCCTTGCAAATGCCGGCCAATCCCTTACCAAAGCTCTCCCGCCGGTGAGCAGTCACCAAGATAATGCGTTTAGTGAAATCCAAAGGCAGCGATGTTAGCGGATTTTGGGCTTTAGTGAGCTCGAGAATCATCAATAGGGCATCGATAACGGTATTCCCAGTAACACAAACACGCTCCTCAGGAATTCCTTCAGCCAAGAGGTTGGCCCGGGCTCGTTCAGTAGGAGCAAAGTGCAGGTCAGCCAAGTGGGTGATGAGCCTCCGGTTGATTTCTTCGGGGAAGGGTCTGTACTTGTCGTTTGTCCTCAGACCAGCCTCCACATGACCTACAGGTATTCTTAGGTAAAAAGCCGCTAGTGACGCAACAAATGCTGTAGTTGTATCCCCTTGAACCAACACCAAATCAGGCAGCTCGGATTTGAGAACCCCTTCGAGGCCAGCAAGGACACGAGAAGTTAGGTCAAATAAACTCTGGTTAGATTGCATGACTTTCAGTTCGTAATCCGGCCTAATGTCGAACAGTTTGATGAAAGGCTCAAGCATTTCACGATGCTGCCCGGTGATGCACACTCTAGATGTTATTCCCCTGGTGTGCTCGAGGTGTTTGATCACAGGTGCAAGCTTGATTGCCTCAGGCCGTGTTCCTAAAACAATGAGCACTTTCATGGTCTTTTGGGCTGCGGCTCTGGGCCAGCAAAAAGAACCAGCGGTCTAAGGTAGGGA